>DASRME010000430.1:0-2592 GCA_035648095.1 Atribacterota bacterium
GGCATGGACCAAAGGTTTCCTTCGACTGAATAGTAGTTAGTAATGGGGATAACATATTGTGCCCAATCCCAGGTTTCTCCCAACATTCCAGGGATTTGATAGACAGGAGTAATAGCGCCACTGTCAATCATTGTCTGAGTCCCTACTTCATAAACCTGGACTATGTTTGGACCTGTTTTGCTAGGATATGCCGCAACATATTTAGTTAGTGTTTCCGCATAGGTGCCGGTAAATAGTGGTGTAACCTCATAATCGGGATGGGTGGTATTAAAGCTTTCGATAATCGACTCTAATACCCCAAGACGCGACCCGCTCATTGCATGCCAGAAAGTGATGTTTGTCGGTTTTGCTAAAGCAGTTCCCACTGACAACAGTAAACATAAAGTGAAAACTAAAATAATTAAAAAACTTCTTCTCGAATTCATAATTAAATTATAACCTCCTTAATAATTTTGAAACTTATTAATTAACTGATACACCTTTATTTTTTCTGTATATCGCCCCCCCATTTTCAATTAGTGCTCGTTGCAGAATTACCCTTTCCTAAGTGTACTAAGAGCGGAGGAATTAAATAACCCTATCAGTAAGCCAGTAAACGCCTGCCCACATCATAAGCAATATCGAACTGATAGAATTCTTCCTCAAGTATCCAACGCGTAATCTACTGGTTAGTCGGCAAGGAATTTGTAGTTGATAAATCGCAAGTTGAAGTTATTTGTTATAACTCCGAATTGCTTTTCTAAAAAGATTACTATTGTACTATTTTAATTATAAACCAATTTCCTAAATATTCAAAGAAAAAATTTACCATAATTAAATTTACAAATTTACTCTTTCGGGGTATTATTAAATAAAAAGCTTAAACGAACTAGTCGTTAGTGAATAAACCTAGCGTGGAGCGTACAGCATTTAGCGTATACATTTAGTTAGCTAGTTAACTGGTTTGTCAGTTAATTAGTTTAATATTAATTTTCGACATACTTATTCTTCAACTAGTTAACCAGGTAACCAACTAACTAAATAACTAATTTTTACTATTTATTAATTAGGATTTTTAATTTAGAAAGTATAAAAAGGGAGAATAATATGTTTTTTGTAGTAACTGGTCTAATTGGCGGTCTGGCTATTTTCTTATATGGAATGCAGATTACCAGTGAAGGACTAAAAAATACCTTTGGTAATAAATTAAAACAGATCCTGAGTACCTTGTCCAAGAATAAAATAATCGCTTTATTAACTGGCATTATCATTACTTTTACTATTCAGAGCAGTACTGCAGCTTCTACCCTATTGGTAAGTCTGGTAAATACCGGAATTATGAGTTTAAGTCAGACTCTCGGTATCCTGCTGGGAACGAGTATGGGGACGACTCTTACTGCTCAGATAATCGCCTTTAAGGTATCTGACTATGCCTTTTTAATAATTATTCTTGGATTTGGCCTGAAGCTCTTAGGGAGAAAGAGAAAACAGAGATTTATAGGCAATATCTTACTGGGCGTAGGTTTTATCTTTTTGGGAATGAAAGTGATGTCTGAATCAGTCTCTCCTCTTAAAGACCATGCCCTTTTTAAAGAAACATTGACTAATTTAGAACATATTCCTTTATTAGCTTTGCTCGCCTCTGCCCTGCTTACCAGTATAATCCAGAGCAGTACTGCTACCATGGGCTTAACTATTTCTCTGGCTATGCAAGGTTTGATATCTCTAAATCTGGCTATTCCGATAATTTTAGGCTCACATTTGGGCTCCTGCTCCACCGTCCTTTTTGCCGGTATTGGCGCTTCCATGAGTGCAAAAAGAGTTGCTTTGGCAAACTTATTATTTAAAATGATAGGGGTGATTATATTTTTCTTGCTCACTCCCACTTTAATTTATCTGGTACAGAAATCCTCGGTAAATTTACCCCGACAAATTGCTAATGCTCATGCTTTGATTATTATGGGTAATGCCTTAATTTTTCTTCCTTTTACTGAAAGATTTGCCAAATTTTTAGAAAAGATTATTCCTCAAAAAGAAGAGGTGGAAGCTTTACAAAAACCTAAATTCTTAGACTCAGTTGCTCTTAATACCCCTGATATTGCCTTCTATCTGGCCAGCAAAGAGATATTGCGAATTTCTAATGCCGTGGAAAATATGGTATTAGGAATTATGCAAGTATTTATTAATAATGATGAAAGACTACTGGATCAAGTAAGTACACAAGATATGATTGTGGATAATCTCTCTCGAGAGATAACCAAATATTTAACCAAGATAAGTTTTGAAACCCTCTCCAAGGAACATTCTAAAGAAGTATTTAGATTATTGTACATTGTCGATGACCTGGAACATATTGGTGATTTAATAGATAAAAATCTGATTCCTTTGGTGGAAAAAAAGATAGACCACAGCTTAGTATTTTCTGAAAAAGGGGTAGAAGAGATTAAAAATATGCATCAAGAAGTATATAATAACCTTCGAAATGCTATCGGGGCCTTTGCTCTCCAGGACCAAAGAATGGCTCAAAAGGTAATCGACAAGAAAGAATATATCGATTCCTTGGAAATAACTTTACGCAAGACTCATATCAACCGATTAAACGTGGGGATAGAA
>DASRME010000431.1:0-2373 GCA_035648095.1 Atribacterota bacterium
AATTATAAGTATCTCAGGGGCAACAGAGGAAGAGATAAAAAGGATAACTTTATATACTGAGAAATCTGATTATTTAAGAAAATGGCCGATAATATTGCAATTATGAAAGCTGGAGCTATGTCTGAAATAAAAGATAAATTACTGGAAAAAATAAATTATCTTGAAAAAAATCGAGATGTAATACTTGAAAGATTAGTTTCAATTGGTGAATGCTCATATTATGAAAAGTTCAAAAAAGACTGTGGAATAAAAATTTCTATCCTGGATAGATTAATAGAACTTGGGAAACAATACAGGGATAAAGATCTTTTTGAAAAAAACCAAAAAGATGAAAACGGCTTTGAGGATAAGGCTTACGAAATATTAAATTCTTTAGATCCAAATGATAGCCGGGATGTGATTATTGAAATATCCTCTTTTGAGGAAAATAAGGAATCTGAAGATTTTATGAATGACCTGATTGTGATGTATCAAAAATATTCAGAACAAAAAAAATGGAAACATACCCTGATTTCTAGTGAATCAACAAAAAAAGGCTTCTTGAAACAAGCAATTTTTGATGTAAAAGGGGAGAGTATTTTCAGGCACCTGAAATATGAAGCAGGTTTTCATGATGCTATTACAAACAGTGATTCAAAAGGGAATAATTTTAAAGAGATCAGTGTTTTTATCAAAGTTTATCCGGTTATTGAAGAAAAGGAATTGAGGTGGAGACCAGAGGATTTAAAAATAGAAACATTCCATTCAAGTTCACATGGAGGCCAGTCGGTAAATACTTCAGATTCTGCTGTAAGAATAACACACCTGTCTTCAGGGATTTCAGTAAGCAGTCAAAATGAAAGGTCTCAGTATCAGAATAAAGAAAATGCATTGCGGATCCTAAGAGCACGTATTGTTTTAGCTGAGGAGGAAAGGTTATTAGAATTAAAATCCAGCGAAAGAAAGTTGATGCTTACTAACCATCTAAACAAAAACAAGATCAGGACATATGATTTCAAGAAAAATAAAATCTTAGATCATAGGTTAGAAAAAACTTTTAATGACCTCAAGCATATTTTGAAGGGTAATATTGATGAGATAATTATTGCATTAATGGAACTTGATGAAATAAGAAAGCTTAACTATATATTGGAACTATAGAATATCAGGTCTTTAAATAAAGATTAAATATATTGGCTATTTTAATTTTTTTGTCCGATTAAAAATTCATTTATAAAACTGATTTTATTTTTTATCTTTAACAAAAATAAAACATTTTACCAATTATTGAGATCTGCATGATCTTCAAAACTTAGTGTTAAATTAAAAAATTTTAATTTAAATTTAATGTTTGCTTAATGTGGATGATTATTTAAATATTATTTGACAATTTTAATGATTATTGATAATGTAATAATTACTTAATGGATGAAGGCAACATCAAGAAATAATTGAAACTTGCAGACGAAAGAGTGCAGGAAGTAAATAAAAAGTAAATGAAGTCAGTGAAGTCCAAAGAGTAGCCCCGAGTTGTTTAGTAACCTAAGGTCGCAAGGCTACGGTAAAAGATAACTTGGGGATTTTTTAATTATTGGCTCTTAAAGTGTATTTATCGACTCTTCTAACTCTTTCCCAGTCACATGCAAATAAATCTGTGTAGATTCTAAACTTTTATGACCCATCAAATTTTTAATATTTACAAGGTTTACATCTTTATTTAAAAGTCTTGTTGCAAAAGTATGACGCAGTGTATGAATTGTATAACCTTTACCAGATAGTCCTGCAATTTTAATATACCTGTGAAATAAACTCCTTAAACAGTTTGAATGAATCCTATTTCCAGTACTACCAATAAATAAAGCATTATTTTTTAAAGGAAGTCTTTCAGATAAATACTTGTCTAATAGTTCCATAACTCTACCGTGTAACGGTATTATTCTCTGATTTTTGTTTTTAGATTTTCTGACTATTAAATATTTATTGCCTAAATTAATATCATCCCAGTTTAAATTAATAAGTTCAGTTTTCCTAAGCCCAGTATAAGAAAACAAAGTAAGTATTAATTGGTCTCTTAAAATGTATTTTTGAAATCTTGTACCAATATTATATTCTGGTGCCTTAAGAAATTTTTCAAGTTCAATACCATTAAATACCTTTGGAATTTTAAATTTCTTTCTTGGTGTGCTAATTAATACTGAAGGATTACTATTTATATAACCAGAATTATATAGAAACCTAAAAAAGTGATGCAATATATGAATTTTATTTGCAATAGAATTTGAAGAGTAATTGTAAGTTTGTCTTATATGATTTAAATAATCTCTTAAATGGTTCTGATTAATTTCATTAATATCATTTACTTTTAAATAATCAAATAATCTTTCTAGATCCTGT
>DASRME010000432.1:0-3278 GCA_035648095.1 Atribacterota bacterium
GTTAGAAATAATATAAACATAGCAATAATTATTGAATAAATATACTAAATGATAAAAAAGGGAGTGATATATTGATCAAAACTACCGATTTTTCTTTTGTAACCAAAAGAATTAATAAAGAATTAAAAGAAGCAACTAATCGGGTTATTGATAGCAATTGGTATATTTTAGGGAAAGAAGTAGAAAGTTTCGAAAGAGAATTTGCCAATTATTTAGGGGTAAAATACTGTATCGGAGTTGGTAATGGATTAGAAGCTTTACACATTATTTTAAGAGCTTATGGTATTGGGGAAGGTGATGAAGTTATTATTCCCTCAAATACTTATATTGCAACTGCTTTAGCGGTTAGTTATGCAGGTGCTATACCCATAATGGTAGAACCAGATGAGCGAACTTATAATATTAATCCTGATTTAATAAAAGAGAAAATAACCAAAAAAACCAAAGCAATTATGCCGGTTCATTTATACGGACAGGCTTGTGATATGGACCCCATAAATGAGGTCGCGAAAAAATATAATTTAAAAGTAATTGAAGATTCAGCCCAGGCTCATGGAGCTAAGTATAAGGGAAGAAAATGTGGAGCATTAGGCGATGCTGCCGGTTTTAGTTTTTATCCTACAAAGAATTTAGGAGCTTTAGGAGATGCTGGAGCTATTACTACAAATGATAAAGAATTGGCTGAAAAAGTAAAAGTTTTAAGAAATTATGGTTCGGAAAGATATTATTACAATAAATATATGGGATTTAATTCTCGCTTAGATGAAATGCAAGCCGCCATATTAAGAGTTAAGCTAAGACATTTAAAGGAATTTAATAAGGAGCGAAAAATAATTGCTCAACTTTATTTGAATGACTTAGAAGATGCGAATTTAATCTTGCCCTATGTGCCAGAATGGGCTGAACCAGTATGGCATCAATTTATAATTAGAACCAAAAATAGAGATGAATTACAAGAATATCTAAAATCAAAAGGAATAGGAACCTTAATTCATTACCCTTTACCGATTCATTTACAGGAAGCCTATAAACATTTAGGATATAAAAAAGGCGACTTTCCCATTGCTGAAAAAATAGCAAATGAAGTATTAAGCTTACCTATGTGGGTAGGGTTAAAAAGAGAGGAAATTGAAATGATATGTAGGGGGATTAAGAATTATAAAAACAAAGGATAGCATATGTTCCTCTTAATATGTTTATGTTTATTGCTTTATTTTGTTCGTTTAAGGAAGGTAAATCCATATGATAAGTGACATACTTATAAGTGTAGTTGTTATTACTTATAATTCAGCAAAGTACGTAATTGAAACGCTTGAAAGTGCGAAAGATCAAACATATAAAAACATTGAACTTATTGTGACTGACGATGCCTCTACCGATGACACTCTTACATTAGTCAAACAATGGTTAGATGCTAATAAAGGAAGGTTTGCCGGATATAAAGTTGTCGAGAATAAAACAAATACAGGAATTAGCCCAAATTGCAACAGGGGGATAATGGTAGCTACAGGGGAGTATATTAAGACTCTTGCCGGAGATGATTTGTTGCTTAATAATTGTATAGAAGATTTATTAAATTATTCTTTAAAAAATAATTTAAGCATTGCCTTTGCAAAAGTAATTCCTTTTATAGATTCAGATAATCAAGCTTGCGTAACAAAACTTATGGTATATGAAAAACTAATGTATGAACTTTTTGATTTGGATGTAAAACAGCAGTACAGGAAATTATTAACAGGATTTGGTATGTATGCTCACGGTCTGTTTGTGAAAAGACAATTCATTCTTAGTTTTGGTGGATTCGATGTAGAATATAAAATGATGGAAGATTATCCATTTTTAATCAAAATTACTTCAATGGGTTATAAGCTAAATCTGTTAGATAATTATGTTGTAAAATATAGAGTGCGCAGTACTGATATAAGGGCAGAATTTTTTTCTTCAAAAAGAAAAAAAAATCATACATCCGATCTAAGTAGATTTGAAATTAAAGAATTGTTACCTAGATTGCGGAAAGAAAGAATGTATATTGCGATATACGATTTATTTATTAGGAAGTTAGCAGTAAAAGTAGAGAACATAAATAGTGGTTTGATGTTTTTGTATATCAGTAAAATAATCGGATACTTGTCATTCTCAAAAATTGCTTTGAGAATCAAGAGAATAAAGTGTTGGCTTAAGAATTCCGCCCAAAAGGCTGGTCTGCTATGAGTTAAGTTTTCATTTTGATGAGCCTAATAGAGAAAGAATAGGGATGAGGATAAAAGGTATTTAAAGGAAATACAAAATCAGCATATTATGCTACCGTAAATTGCCAATAAAGGCACAAAAGTATGGCGTTTGTTTGCTATTATAACCGACATTTGAGAAGAGATTATTTTTAGAGACTGGAGCGCCAAGGGAAAGCGAAAGCGAATAATATATTGCAAAGACTGCGAAGTATATTTTTTTTCGACCTTTATTGAAAAAGGAGTTTAGAACTAAGTTTCTTACACGTAGAGGAAAGTATTTAACACTATTACTAAAAAACAAGCTTTATATTTTAGCATCAATGGAATTACTGTATAGTTTTTACAAAAATAGTAGTAAAAGTTTATTTTAAAAACAAAGGGAAATAAAAATATGAATTGGTTTATTGTAGTTTATCTTTTCTTTTTTATTTATACACCACTAATTTTACCTATAAATGTTTTGCATATATTATCTTTATTTTCAGGAGTAGCAATATTTTTTAAATACAATAAACAGATAGTGAGAGTTTTTAAAAAATCTAAACTTATTAATGTTTTTATTATATTTTTTATAGCCTTTTTCTATTTGCTGATATTGATTTGGGTTACATCGGGTAAATTTTTATTAATATACAATTATTTTATGATAGCTTTCGAAGTTACCATATGCTCCTTGTATATCATTTTATATTTTAATAGTGGGGGATATGGTTATTATTATCTACTAAAAATGATTTTGGTAGCTGGTTTAATCCAATCTCTTATTTCAATTGCTGCCTTCATATTTCCACAGCTACAAAATGCAATTGCTAACCTTTTTATTAAAAATGGCTTATCTGATGTTATTTTTAAATTTTCATATTATAGGTTTTACGGTTTTTCCTCTAACTTAACCTCTACAGCTCCATTAACACAATCGGTGATTGCCATTATTGCGGTGGTTTTAGGTATATCTAAAAATAAAAAATATTTTTTATTTTTACCGTTTTTACTTTTTTCTACAATTATTAATTCTAGAACCAGTATTATTGTTTTCGGTTTAGGATT
>DASRME010000433.1:0-3330 GCA_035648095.1 Atribacterota bacterium
AAAACCGGATCAGAAACTTGTTGAACCAAAATGCCTTGTTTCAATAAATTTTCATAAACTAAACCTGCATTTTCCTGAGAACCCACCTCAAGTAAAATAAAGTTGGTCTGTGAAGGGTGAGCTTTGAAAGCTGCGATTTTATCTATTTTGTCTTTTAATCTTTCGCGTTCCTTAATAATCTTTTCTACAATATCTTTTAAAATTTCTTTATTTTCAAAAACTACCTGGGCAGCAAGTTGGGAAAAAGTATTGACATTAAAAGGACTCTTCACTTTTCTCACTTCATTGATGATTTTAGGGTTAGAAAGTAAATACCCCACCCGTAAACTGGCTATACTGTAAGCTTTGGAAAAAGTCCTAAGAATAACTAAATTATCGTAACGAGAAATAAGGGGCAAAAAAGTCTTTTTTCCAAACTCATAATAAGCTTCATCTACTACTACCAGACAACCTGATTCTTCAATTATTTTTATCATCTTATCTTCAGCAAAATAGTTACTGGTAGGGGCATTGGGATAGGTTAAAAATACTATGGAAGAATCTTCTTTTTTTGCTTCCTCTAAAACCTTATCCTCATTTAAACTAAAATTACTCTGATTTAAAGGAATTTGCACAAAATTAGATCCATTAATCATTGAGTAAACTTTATACATGGCAAAAGAGGGTGCGGTTGTAATAATTCTTCTCCCTTTTTCAGAAAAAGCCTTAACTATATAATCAATAAGTTCATCAGATCCGTTTCCTATGACTATATTATCTCTATTCAAACCTAAAAAAGCAGAAACGGATTCACTTAACTTCACAGAATTTGCGTTAGGATAACGAGAATATTCTAAATTTTCAGCTTTTTTTAATATTTCTTTAATGATCTCTTTTGGCAAACCATAAGGGTTTTCATTAGCATTTAATTTTATTTTATATGGTACTTCATGAGGGTCATAAGGTTTTAACTTTCTTAAACTTTCGCGATAATATTTTTTAGTTTTTTCCATTTTTTATTATTGCTCCCTTCTTCCTTGGTGAAAAATATTTTCTTAACACAATTTAAAAATCTATTTCGATCTCTCTATTTTTCCGATCTAATAAATCAGTAGCTAATTCTGCTTTGCAATGTTCGATTAATAATTTAGCCAACTCATCTCTTGCCTCTTCTATTATCAATTGAGGAACTACCCCGATTCCATCAATATTAATCACTATCTTTTTGGTATTTTCAGTGATTTTACTAAAATCACCATTTCGCCAATTCCACCTTCTACACATTACCTTCAAAGTTTTGTCATCAAAATAAATGACCTCGCCTGCTAGAGGATTCTCTTTCTCTTCACTTCCCAAAGCAATAAACCATTCTTCACCCATGGCAAAACCAAGGTGTAAATTTCCTTCAATTTTACTGACATCATCTCCGCCACAAGGAATAAGATATTTTATAGAAATATAATTAAATAAGGCTACCACCGAGTTGATAAAAGGAAATCCTCCGCCTTTTTGAATTCTTTTTAAAAGTGCTTTTATTGAGGGTGGAAACATGTGTGGATCAGAACCAAATTTTAAATGCACTTCGTCCCAGGCTTTTATAAAGGGATGTTCAATTAAATCTTCCTTCATCCTCTTTTCAATCTCCTTATTTAAAGGTTTCTTTATTCTTTTATTGCCGAGCGCATTTTCTATATCTTTAACAACGATAATCCCTCTTTTAAAATCAGGAAATTGAGTAAAAATTTCTGAATCTACCATGACCTTTCTCATCATCTATTTTTTTCGCCCTTCCCTTAAAATTGATATACTTTTACTTCATTTATTTTCATTAAAATATTCTTTCGCCCTTAATTAATTTGATACTTTTTAATTTTAATCATTTGGGGACGAAGAGTATTTGAGGAAAAAATGGGAGAAAAGATTATTTCTTTTCTAAGCTCCTGATTTGATCCCGTAATTTAGCAGCTTCCTCATAATTTTCTATCTTTACTGCTTTCTGCATCTTTTCTTGTAACTCGGCAAGTTTTATTTCTTTTTCATTCTCTAAAGTAATTTTCTCTGTGGAAGCCTTATTTAATACTTCTTCCGTTACATAAATAGGCGCACTTACCCTCAGGGCTAAAGCAATAGCGTCACTCGGTCTGGCATCAATTTCTTTTTCTGTTTGATTTATTTTTAATCTAACTGAAGCAAAATAAGTATTATCCTGAATATTGCAAATGACTACTCTTGTTACAACTATACCAAGGGAATCTAAAATATTTTTTATTAAGTCATGGGGTAAAGGTCTTATTGGTTTTACTTTTTCCAAAGCTAAAGAAATCATTTTCGCTTCATAATGCCCTACCCAGATAGGAAGCCACCTTTTTTCAGTTTCGTCTTTTAAAATTACCACAAACCCTTTTGTCATCGGATCAATTGCTACACCGGAAATATTTACCCTGATCATTTTTATCCCTCTTTTTTTTGCATTGTAACATATTTTACTTTTAATTTTAAGATTTTTCTTTTTCTCTATATATTATATTCTACAAAAAATACAAAATTCCTGCAAAAATTTTATTTTTTTTAATTTTTTTCCAACGATAAATTAATTCACCAATTCTCCAATTTGCCAATTGACCAATTTACCAATTGACCAATTAAATGAGTCGTTAATGTTAAATAAGAGTTTTTAGTTTACAATTTTTAGTTTTTAGAGGAGATTGCCGCTTCGTTCGCAATGACATTGTAAACAGGCAAGATACCTGTTCTACATTATATCTTATAACTGGTAAACTAGCTAACTAAGTAACCAACTAACCAATTAACTAAATAACGATATACTCGATACTTTTTTTATCAATTGATTGCCCTTTAAAGAAGTGTTATAATTTTTAAAATAAAATAAAGATAATATTTTTTATTATATTATAATAAATTTTATAAAAATAAAATATTTTAACTTCGGGAGGAATCTCATAATTTGCTCACCTTATGGCTCTTATTTTTAATTTGCGCACTAATAATCATTTTTACAGGAACTAAATTAACCCGCTATGGAGATATCATTGCTGAAAAGACCGGATTGGGAAGGGTCTGGATTGGCGCTGCATTAATCCCATTAGCTACCTCTCTTCCTGAAATCACTTCAAGTTCCGGTGCCGCTTGGATCAATGCTCCCAATTTGGCTATTGGAAATATCTTCGGCAGCATTATGTTTAATCTACTAATTATCGCCGTGGCAGACTTTGCTCATGGCCCTGGTCCGCTTCTTGAGGAAGTTACTCCCGGCCAAATTCTAACTGCCATTTTAGGCATATTTCTGTGTGCCATTGCTGCCTTGAGTATGTTATTAAAATCATCGTTTCT
>DASRME010000434.1:0-2805 GCA_035648095.1 Atribacterota bacterium
TCATAAATTAGTTGTGGATGGCATTAAATATGAGAAGATAGCCGGACAGGAATATGAGATGAGGTTATTTGAGGAAACAGAAATTATAAGCTATTTAAACAATCTAATTGAAGTTAAAAAATCAGTATATGACGCCATTGAATACGATTCTGAAATAGAAAAGCGCTTTGCCGAAAGCCTGGATATGCGCGATGATATAAAATTATTCGTAAAGCTTCCATCATGGTTTAAGATCGATACACCTATAGGAACCTATAATCCTGATTGGGCTATAGTTAAGCACGAAGATGATACACTTTATCTTATAAGAGAAACGAAGGGTATCAAAGATTTTGAAAAACTAAGAAATATTGAAGCGGATAAAATTAGATGCGCTAAAAGGCATTTTCGGGAATTAAAGGTTGATTTTAAAATGGTAGTCGAGGCTAATGAAGTTTAGTAAAATGTCTCGTGGAGTTGTTAATGCCCAATAATTCGGTAATTTTTATCGGGAAATCTATAGGATTCTGAGGAGTTTCTTAACCGGATGGTTGAGACTTTAGGTATTATTATAGATATACATCCTAAAGTAAGAATCGTAAAAGGGATAATTGAACCATAGAAAAAATAGAATGTCTCTATTACTTATTATGAAATTATCAAGTGGGTATTATGACAATATTGAAGTTTAAATGTATGGTAAAAAACTATGCTTAATAATAAAATTAAAAAATATTTAAATGAATTGGATAAAGAAGTACGTCCTCTTCACTCATCTCTTGGAGAACATAAAATTGCGGAAGAAATAAAAAATAATCTTAAAAAAGAGGATGGAAATTATAAATCTTCAAATGAAGACATAGCTGAACAAATTGCTTTTGATTTTTTAGCGAATTACCCAAATAATAATTCTGGTTGGGGCACATACTATGGTCCAATGTTTATCCTGCCAAATAAACAAGGACAAATGGTTGAACATCCAAGTATTCAACAAATTAATGAGGAAACATTAAATTATTGGGAAAGTAGAGCAAAAGAATCTAAAAATCCAATTCTATCATCAAGGTATGCAGACCTTGTTGTAGATTTTTCTCCAAGTATTCTTCAAAAAAGTGCGGATTATAAACTTTTTCATTTGGCTATTGACGCAAATATTATAATTTGTGAAAAACTATTAGACCGACCCATTAACTGCAAAACAAAAGCAAAACGAGCTTTGAATTTATCCATCCAAATTAATGATCAGCAAAGAATACAAAAAGTAAAAAAAACAATAATCAGACTTGAAAGAAAAGTTACGGTGGATTCAAAGCCTGGTTTATGGGGCTTTGCTTTTAAATGGTTACTTTTAGATTTTAGAAACAAAGTTGTCGTTTCTCCTCAAGAAAAAGAGGATTTAATTAAAGACTTAGAAAAAAAATTAGAAAGAATTAAAAAAGACCCTTGGTCTGCTGAGCATGCTGTCTCCTTGCTTGCTGAGTATTATGCAAATGGAAGAGATGAAAGTAATTTAATGCGTGTTTTGGGAATTTTAGAAAAATCATTTAAAGAAAACGAGCGAATGAATTCGGATGCATTATTAAAAGTCCATGCCTTTGAGCAAATACACGAGATATATCAGAAATATAGAGATAAGGATTTTCAAGAAGCAACAAAAGCAACAAATAGAATTTCTCAAGAAATTGGTCAGCTGGATTTGGATTGGGACAAGTCTTTAAAGGAAATTTCAGTAAGTACAAAAATAAAAAATGAAGAAATTGATAAATTTCTAAAAGCTATTTTCGGTGAAGAAAATGAATATGAATTAGAAAATATTCTATTAAGAATAGCAGTTAACTTTTTACCAAAGCAAAAAAATATAGAGGATCAATTAAAAGAAATTTCAAAAGATCATCCCCTTCAGTTTTTATGCACCACTCAAATTATTTCAGAAGATGGAATTCCAATAGCCAAGTTGTCATCGTTGGATGAAGATTATGATAATCATTTCCAAAGTTATGCAACTAAATATTTACAATTTAATTCATTCTTTTTATCCTTAACGATGGATGAATTAAAAAAGCAATTTTCAAAAGAGAAAATAATAGAATATTTCCAGGAATCTCTACTTTTTCAAAATGAAAACAAGGAATATATACAATATGCAATGAGTGCCTACTGGGATAGCAAATATATAGTTTCATCACATTTATTTATTCCTTCAATCGAAAGTGCCGCAAGAGAGTTAGTAAGAATATGTGGGGGTATTATTTTAAAACCGAATGATATTGGTGGATATGACAGGTTATCATTAAATATATTGCTAAAAAAGCAAGGCGACATACTCAAAAGCGTATTTTCTAAGATAGGGCATGATATCCCTTTCTATTTTATATTGGTATTAACTGAAAAACTTGGAATGAATTTGAGGAATAATTTTGCTCACGGCCTAGAGAAAAAGACATTTTTTTCTAGGGAAGCATCAGATAGACTTTTTCATATTTTACTTTGTTTGTCGTTGGTTAAGAAAAAGAGAGAGAAGATTTGAAGCTTAAGAGGGGTCCCTATTTTAATTAAAAAATGGAGTTTATTGGAAGTAAAACAGGGGGACGGTTGTACTAGCTCAATAATTCGGTAACTTTTAGAGGACAACCTATAGGACATGAGAAGTTTCTTAACCAGCTGACTGAGGTTTTAGGGGAAGCTTAAACCATAGAAAAAATAGAATGTGTTTCGGTTTACAGTTAACTAACTCTTTACAAATAAACGTAAACAGAATACAATAAACGTGTAAATGTAAAAAGGTGGTGTTGGTATGAATCATGAAGAGAAGTTGATTGAGATTAT
>DASRME010000435.1:0-4611 GCA_035648095.1 Atribacterota bacterium
GGATTGACCTGTGGCTGATTGGCCATACTCATCTGCCCTGGCCTGAAAATCCGGACAAAAACTCCAGAATTCTCATTCCCGGGACCCCGGAACCTGACGGCTTTGACTGCACCCATCAAGGCAGCGCCTTCATTATTGACCTGGAATCTTCTTCGAACATCAAAGTTCAAAAAGTTAGTACCGGGAAATACCGTTTTTCTATCAATCAGACATCACTATATGATGATAACGACATTGCTTTAATGAAGCGGAAATATACTGGTGATGAATTCAGCAATGTGGTGTTGCGCCTCATCTTAAAGGGGCGATTGAGAAAGGAAGAGTTAGATCGAGTCGAAGAAGCCATAGGCTTAATACATGATAATGTGTTGCTTCTTCAAACCGTTAAAGATGAATTGCAGGAGTCAATTACCTCTGATCTTATTAACAGTAAATTTACCGAAAATTCATTTCCACATCAGCTTCTTTCCTCTCTGCTTGAAGAGAAGGAAGAGATATCTTTTAAGTCGCTGCAAAAAGCCTATGACCTAATAAGGGAAGTACGCCATGAAACTTAAGAGTATACAGTTAAAACCATTTGCCGGAATTTCAGACAAAAAAGTTGAATTTTGCCCAGGGCTTACAGTGATACTTGGTCCCAATGAGGCAGGTAAATCTACCTTATTAAATGCTTTAAAATCTGTACTTTTTACCGAGGTTGAATTAACAAAGGTAAGATTTGACAATTTGATGAAAGAATATATGCCGGTTAAAGGTGGAGATACGATTCGAGTTTCTCTTGAATTTCAAGCAGAAGGGAAAGACTACTTTCTTGAGAAAACATGGAAGCCAGGAAACAGGAAAGGTTCGTCAATTCTTAAATCTTCCGATTTAGGGGAATTTACTATAGATGGAGAAATATCCAGATTGATAGATGAACTTCTTCCTGCCCATCAGGGTACTGTAAACAATATATTATTAACCTGGCAGTCTGCGCTGGATAAAACAATGGATATACTACACGATGAAGACGTAAATATCAGGCCGGATCTGGGAGCTATTCTCAGGTCCTCAGTCATGGAAACAGATGGTGTGTCCGTAGAAAAGTTAAGGTTAAGACTTGATCGGGAATATGAAGATTATTTTCAGCATTGGGATATGGAAAAAGGAGCACCTGAAAATGGGCGCGGCATAAATAATCCTTTCAAAAAAGGTGTAGGAAAGATACTAAAGACCTACTATGAAAAAGAAGGAATTGAAAAAGATTATGATGAAACATATAAGGTAGAAATAGAAATTGATGAAGTAAATAAAAAGATTCAGGATGAGGAAGGTAAGCAAAAAAAAATTAAGGATGAATTAAATCAATATAAGGACATAAAATCCCAAATACAAGAACGTCAGCAAATAGAAAATGATTTGAGAACGATTGACCATGAAACAGTAGAGATAAAAAAGATTAGTAAAGAGTGGCCAATTAAAGAAAACTGGCTTTTGAAGGAAATCGACCCCATAGTTAGCAAAATGGAAGAAAAGAAGGGAAAACTCGAAAAAGAAGAAAATGAATCCCGCCAGAATCAGGAAAACAAAGAATTTCGCCAATGGTTTAAGAATCTGCATAAGCTACATAAAAAAATAGAAGATGCTGAAAATAAACTTTTCAAAGTTAAAAAGGTAACAGAAGAAGACATTGAATTACTTAAAAATAAAAAACAGGAAGTAAAAGATCTTGAAAATGAAATTAAGGCTTCAAAGCTGACCATATCATTTCTTGCTATAAATCAGCAAGTTTTAAAACTTAAAGACGTATCAGAAAAAGAGGAAACCCTTACCTTGGGTCAAGGTGAAAAAATAGAAAAAACCTTCCAGGGTAAATTGATTTTGGAACATGAGGACTGGAAAATGGAAGTCCAGGCAGGAGAAGGTGAGATAGATAAACTGATTTGCGAAAATGAGAAAAAAACAAAAGAAGTCGAAGGCGAATTTAAAAGACTTGGAATAGATACCTTTGAAAAAGCTCAATCTACTAATATGGAATATGAGAGACTAAGAGGTGAAGTTGAGTATGCTACACGTATTTTTAAAGAAGAGCTTGAGGAAGAAAGATATGAGGAATTAGAAGAAAAATATAAACAGCTGGGGAAAGAAAAGCAAGTACGTCCTTTAGAGAAGATATCTGTCGAGCAGGTTCGTCTTGAGCTGGAACTTGAAGGTCTTCAAAAGAAAAGAAAGGAAGGATTAGAGCAGATTGAGGATTGGAAAGAAACATATGGAAGTCACGATAAAATGATTTCCCTGCTTGGGGGCAAACAGCATAAGCAGAAAGAATTAAATATAAAACTGGGGAATCTCGCTGTATTACCCGATGGATTTAATGATTATAAGAGTTTTTATGATTATATTGACAGGCTTAATGATAATGACCGAAATGTTCAGGAAGAGATTTCAGGTTTACGCGAACAAAAGATTACCATAGAAAGTCAAAAACCTGATCAATCCTCTGAGGAACTTAAGATGCAGCTTGGCGAATCAGAGCAGAATTTTCAAAGAATACTTCTTGATGGAAAAGCTTTAGCGCATATAAAAGAAAAGGCAATTGATTTACTTGGGAAAATGGATATAAAAACTTATGAAGGATTTCAAAATAAATTCGTAAAATATTTTATTCATATGTCAGGCAAATCTTTTAGCAAGGTTGAAATGGAACAGGATCTTCCTGAAAAATTAATAAAAGATGATGGCTCAGAACTTACCTATAATCTGCTTTCATTTGGCACAAAGGACACATTTTCTCTGGCTTTACGGCTTACTATGGCAGAATATTTTCTTCAGGATAAATCTGGGTTTCTTGTACTTGATGACCCTCTTGTAGACATGGATTCGGGTAGACAAGCCCTGGCTGCAGAGCAGATTAACGAATTTGCAAAAACCAGACAGGTAATCTTTTTAACCTGCCATCCTCAAACTGCTGAGATGCTAAGTGAAAAATGTATTAAAATGGCCTTATAAGAAATAAATACTGTGTTAAAAGTCAATCTGCAAATTCCCCTTTTGACACTTTATTTTATTAATTAATAAAAAATGTTTTTAGTATTATTGTCAGGATCTTATTCCGGAATGCTTTTTGTCTCTTAATAAGCTCCTTGAAAGGATTTTTATTATGGCTAGTACAACATCTAAAATGGCAATCTTAGATTATTTATGGGAATGGACAGAAGGGTATGATAGTTGGGCAAAACTTCTTGTAAAAAAAATAATTATCCTCGAAAACTCTTTGCCCGATGAGCAATTAGTATCTGTTTATGATGAATTTCTAAATAATATTTTTCCATCTGATAAAAAACCTCCTGTTGATATTGAACGACCCAGTTTGACATTTGATACTACCAATTTACAATTATTATCTCTGTCCGAAATAGAAGGAGTTAATAAACTTGCGCCTGGACAAATCTTAGATTTTAGTAATAATATTACAGTTATTTATGGTGGAAACGCTACCGGAAAATCTGGTTATAGTAGGATATTAAAAACACTTGGACTTTGTTATCAAAAAGAAAATAAAGTGTTATGCAACGTATATGATACGGGAGAAAAAGGCCAAAAAGCCAAAATAAAATACATACTGAATAATAAAGCTGGTGAATTTACATGGGATGGTAATTGCCAATCACCTGAACTTCGATATCTTTCTATTTTTACAAATGATTGCGTGAATATTAGCATTGGTCGTAAACGAGATTTGCTTGTTACTCCCATAGGTTTTCATCTTTTTGGGATTTTATCTAACGATTTAGATAGGCTTGCTAAAATCCATAAAACCAAAATTGAAAATTGTAAACAAGAAATGCCTTGGATCGAAAACTTACACCAAGAAACAGAGGTGTATAATTTCATTACAAATTTAAACGTTCATCCTTCAGTAGATAACTTTAACTCTTTAAAAAGCTATTCCCCAGATGATGAAAAAAATCTTGCTGAACTAACAAAAAAAAGAGCTAATTTAAATAAAAAACTTTTAGAAACAGAAACTACCCTTCTTTTGAAACAAGTAAAAGAATTAGTAAATATAAAATTGCAAATCAGAACTATCCAACAAAATTTTAAATCAGAAGATTGGACTAACGTCATTAATTATGGAAAAAAAATAGATGAATTGAGTAAAAAAGAGCAGATAGGCCTTGAAAAAATTGCAGAGGAAAGAGGAATAGCTCTATACAAAACAAAAGAATTTAACGATTTTATCAAAGCAGCTGACAAGTATATTCAAAAACTCGGTAAGAAAAATTATCCTAAGGATAAAGATGAAACCTGTGTATACTGTGGTCAAAAACTTACTGATAGAGACGCTAGAGAACTACTTGCAAATTATAGAATTCTTTTAAACGATACCACTCAAACTGAAATAAGAGGAAATATTGAATTTCTTAAAGTATTGCGGGAAAAAATAAATAATATAAATTCCGATATAAAACTATATCATCCATCATTTGGCGAAAATGAAAAAAAAGAACCTATTCAGCCTAAGTTCCTTGAGCAGTTTTGTAAAAAAATTAATAAATTCAAAGAGTTGGCTGGAATTAAAAAAATAAATATAATTCAAGAAAATAAATTCAATATCGATTACAAAAAGGT
>DASRME010000436.1:0-2199 GCA_035648095.1 Atribacterota bacterium
TCCATGAGTAGCTCCCGAGGCACCTCCTTCGCTTTGCATTTCCGTTATCTGAGGAACAGTCCCCCAGATATTTGGCTTTCCCTCAGAAGCCCAAAGATCAGCAAATTCCCCCATAGGCGAAGAAGGGGTAATGGGATATATAGTTGCCACCTCGCTTAGATGATACGATGTATGGGCAGCTGCGGTATTCCCGTCAATAGTCACTTTTTTTCTAGTCATTATATTAGTTTCCTCCATTTTTTAAAATATTTTTTGAACAGATCTATATAATATTATTTTATTAAAAAATATTAAATTTATAAAATTATTTAATTAACAGTTATTTAACTTCTTGTCTTCCCATTAAGGATTGAGTTAAAGTTACTTCATCGGCAAATTCTAAGCTTCCCCCTATTGGCACACCATAAGCGATACGGGTTACTTTTATATTTAATGGTTCAATCAATTTGGAAATATAAGAAGCGGTAACTTCTCCCTCAATATTGGGATTGGTAGCTAATATTATCTCTTTTATCTTTTCAGCCTTTAGCCTTTCTAATAAACTATTAATCTTTAAATTTTCCGGCTCTACTCCATCTAAAGGGGAGATCGCTCCTTCTAGAATATGATATAAGCCCTTGTATTCCCCCGTATTTTCTATGGCAATTAAATCCCGTACCTTTTCTACAACACATATAGTAGATTTATCTCTATTAATATTCTGGCAAATTTCACATATCTCTTGATCGGTTATATTACCACAAATTGAACAATGTTTAACTTTATCTTTTGCTTCTAATATTGCATTGGCTAAATTTGAAACGCTTTCCGAAGAATTTTTTAAAATGTAAAAAGCTAACCTTTGGGCTGTTTTTGGACCTATGCCTGGCATTTTTGAAAATTCATTAATTAATCTAGCAAAAGGTTTAGTGTATCTAAAGGACACTTTTACCTCCTCCTAAAACAATCCAGGAACATTCATGCCCCCGGTTAATTTACTCATTTCTTGAGCAGCTAGCTCTTTTGACTGACGTATTGATTCATTGACTGCTGCCAAAATTAAGTCTTCCAACATTTCTTTTTCATTTGCATCTATTACATCTGGCTCTATTTTAATTTCTTTAATTTCCTGTTGACCATTTACTACAATCTCGATCATCCCTCCTCCAGAAGAAACCCTGACTTCCTTTTGAGCCAACTCTATTTTCATTTCTTCCATCTTTTTCTGCATAACTTGCGCTTGTTTCATAAGAAATTTCATATCCATTACTTTTCTTGTTCCCTCCTTTCTTTAAGATACTCTATTTTTCATCAATAATCGTTCCTTCAAATAAATCTAACGATTCTTTAATTAAAATATTATCTTTTATTATCTCATTACTTCTTTTTTTTAAATTATCTTCCCCTTCTTCTGTTCTTTCTTTGTCCTCTTCATTTCTTTTTTTTGCAACTTTCTTCCTATTTTCTTGTTCAACTTCTAAAACGGAATCCTCTTTTCCATTGTCATTAATAATACATTCTATAGTTAGAACCCTGCCTGTCTCTTCTTTGATTAATTCTTGTAACAAAATTTTATTATTTTTCTTTTCTAAACTTTCTTTGTGAAAAATACATTTATTATTAAATCCGATTATCAATTTATTATTTTCTATATTGACTAAATTATTAGCTATAATAAAAGAATAGACAGAAATTTTAGTTTTTTTTATTTTATTTAAAATTGTAGCCCAGGCTTGATTAAAATCCAAATCAGCAGATATTTCTTTGGCCTGAATAGAGAAAGCTTCTTTGTGTTTAACCTTTTCCTGGATCTTCTTCTTCGGTGGGACTTCCTCTCTTGTTACTGTATTTTTCTTAGCTGATTCTGATACATCTTTCACTGAAGAGAAGTCTGAAAAATATTCATCTTTTTCTTCTTCAACCTCTTTTAAAGAATAATTCTCACCAGCCGTAAATTTAACAACCAACATCTCTAATAAAATCCAGGGGTGGCGGGTATACCTCATCTTTCTTTCTACTTCGGTCCGGTAATTAACCATATTAAATAACTTTTCCAATTTAATCATTTTGGATTGTTCTAACAAACGTTCCCTATCTTCAGTAAATATGCCTTGAAGATTCAATATTTCTTTTTGGCAAACTTTGGCTAAAGATAAATTATGAACATATTCCATTAAATTTTTTATAAATTGGGAAGCATCTTCTCCTAAATCAGATGTC
>DASRME010000437.1:0-2885 GCA_035648095.1 Atribacterota bacterium
ATCTGGCTCAATTTAATTTCTTTAGGCAATTTTGCTAAACTGAATCCTCCACGTGATCCCCGCGTACTCTGTACTAAACCTGCAGATAGGAGGGCGATCATTATATGTCCAAGATATCTTTCTGAGATTTCTTGCTTTCTAGATATATCCTTCAGTGTCATTGGCCCTTTTCCATGATTTAGTGCCAAGTCCAACATTGCTCTCGGGGCATAACGCCCCCTGGTAGAAAGTTTCATTACCCCTCCAAGATTAGTATTATCATTATTTTAATAATTTTAAAAAACGTAAAAGAAAAACTTGTCAAACAAAAACTTTATTTAAGGATAAATACTCATTGATAAAAATTTGCCTTTATAAGAGAAATTAACTTATTATAAATGGGTAGGACTATTCCCCACGAATAGAATAGAAACCAACCCCTATCTCACAAATAAAGGATTGTTAATTATTATTCTCTATCCATATGTATTATGTCATTCAGAATTGGGAAATCTGTTCTTATCTCAGCAGAATTCATATAGAGATCCCTCCAATCAGACATTTTTTAAATTCTTCTTTAGTCGATTCAATAACAAACCTAACCTATTGTTTTGGTCATAATACCTCATCCATACTCCCTGATCTATATCCTTCCAAATCCACTCAGCCGCTCATTCCTACAATCACTTTATCTTTAGACATATTTTAACATCGCCGTTAATGCTTTTTGAGCAGATTTAATTATTTCTCCTGCCAGTTCGATAAGATAACGTTCCTCCTTTAGTGATAAATATACATCATTTAGAGTAGTCAGTTTCATATTTCGGCACATCTTTGCTGTACCGGCGGCGTAAAATTCCTTCTCCGGATTTTCCTTTTTTAAACGATAGATGAGCCCTTCCTCTGTTCCTATGAGAAACCTCTTCTTGTCCGATTTTTTCGCAAAACTCACCATCCCACTAGTCGATAACACCTCATCAGCAAGGTCAATAACTGATGGATTACACTCTGGGTGGACAAGAAGAAGGGCATCAGGAAATTTTTCCTTGGCCAGAGAAACCTCTTCTTCCCTTATTTTTTCGTGGACATAGCAGTAGCCATTCCAGGGAATTATCTCTTTATCTACATATCTCTGACAATATGCGGCAAGGTTTCTATCTGGAGTAAAGATTATTCTCTTTGCAGAAATATTCTTTACCACTTTTACTGCATTAGCAGAAGTACAACAAATATCCGATTCAGCTTTTACATCTGCATTGGTATTAACATAGGAAACTACTTTCGCATCGGGATAATTCTTTTTTAACCTTCTTAAGTCCTCAGCAGTTATCATATCTGCCATAGGACATCCCGCATCCTTCCTTGGGATGATAACCGTCTTTTCAGGAGAAAGTATCTTTGCAGTCTCTGCCATAAAACGTACACCACAAAAGACAATTATTCTGGCCTTTGTCTCTGCAGCTTGTTTTGCCAATTCTAGCGAATCGCCCAAATAATCGGCAATATCTTGAATCTCTGCTCTCTGGTAATTATGAACTAGAATAATGGCATTTTTTTCTTTTTTTAATTTATTAATTTCTTCTACTATATTCATCTATTTTTTCCTCCTGGTAGGATTAAATTATAACTTAACAAAAAACCCCGCACTAATTCTCCCAAGTAATGAAAACTGCCTTGGCTCAAATTCGGCAATTGTTTAAACTACCAATACCGCTAAAGTTATTCTGAAATATAGATGTATGCCCTATTTTGTAGTTGGTAATCCTTCCGATTGCCATTTAATAATCCCACCCAACATATTATAGAATTCCCGAAAATCAAGCTCTTCCATTATATTTGAAGCATTTTCACTACGACGTCCGGATCTGCAATAAATAAGATATGTTTTGTTTTTATCTAATTTGTCAAGGTCATCCCTAAAAGTGTCAGAATAATAATCTAAATTGACAGCATTTTCTATATGCTCACCTAAAAATTCTTCAGGAGTACGTACATCAATAATGACAAAATTTGGATTATCTTTGTTCTCTTGTGTTAATATATACGCTCCTTCCGGAGTGATATTTTCAATTATCTGGATTTGTGTTTCCGACTTTACAGTGTTAGTTTTAGTTTGAATACATCCGCTCGTCAATAAAACCGCAAGAATCAAAGCCCCCAAGAACACCGATATCATTATATTTTTTGGGTTCATTTTTATCATGATTTATTATCTTCTTTCTCAATTTAACTTAAAATTAAATACAAACCTTTTTCTCTTTATTTAATTCTGTAAATTAGGTGTTAGATTAGGTACTATGTTAGGTATTT
Organism: Atribacterota bacterium; assembly: GCA_035648095.1. Lineage (GTDB taxonomy): Bacteria > Atribacterota > Phoenicimicrobiia > Phoenicimicrobiales > Phoenicimicrobiaceae > Sediminicultor. Next base: position 2,290 of record DASRME010000437.1, read on the forward strand.
GGAACACTTCTGTTTCAACATATAAATTAATTCTTTTATCCGGTACCTGGGGATCGTTCGAATAAATATGGAGATGTTGTTCATCTTTACCCGCATAATCAGTAGTATCATAGGACACTGTAAGTTCAGCTGAACCTCCCGGCGGAATGAGGGTAGTTGAAATCGAAACCTCTATACAGGGACAAGATCCTTTTACCCCTCCAATAATTAAATCACCTTCTCCTCCATTTTTTACCGTAAAAATATGTGTGGGCTTTTCTCCTCGAGTTACTTTTCCAAAATCCCATTCTTCTTCTGACACCAGGATCTTTGGTTGAGGTCCGGTATTATTCTGGGTAGTAGAATTATTCTGGGTAACATTAGAAGAATTACTTTGGGTGGTAGAATTACTCCGGGTAGTACTAAATACCAAAATACCTCCCAATATAACTATTACTCCTACCAGAAAAAAAATTATTATATTTTTCACAGGCGTAACATTCTCTGTTTTATTTATTTTCTTTGACATGATATTCTCCTTTTTATTTATTTTCTTTGACATGATTTTTTATCAATAATATAGATCAGATTTCTCCTTGGGGACAATCTTCCCATCC
>DASRME010000438.1:0-2322 GCA_035648095.1 Atribacterota bacterium
ATATTTAAAACAGCAATGCCCTCAAGCTGGGCAACTTTATTTAAATTATAATCATTGGTTATTATTTTGGCCTTAATATCTCTGGCAAGTCTAACTATCTTAGCATCAACTTCCCTTGGTTCATTGTAGTCTTTTCCAATAATTCTTACTCTATTTTTTCTTATTTTAGTCATTTTGTTAAGTATATCTAAACCTCGGCGCCCTCGGTTTCTTTTTAAAGAATCTGAAGAATCGGCAATATGCTGGAGTTCAGACAAAACAAAACGGGGGATAATAAGTTCACCTTCTAAAAATTCTGTTTGACAAATATCTAAAATACGACCATCAATAATTACGCTCGTATCTAAAATCTTGGGATGGACAAATTGCTTACTATTTTCTTTTTTTCTTACTTTACTAATATTTTTAAAATATCCAAAAAAATTGAGTATTTCATCTTTTTTATTACTCCCTATATTTATTCCTAAGACTCCTAGTATTACGCTTAAAATAATAGGAAGATAGGAACCAAGTATGGGAATAAATGAGAGTGAATAGGCTAACAAATTTGCAATAATAAGACCAATAATTAATCCAATTGTAGCAGCAGCAAAGCTTTGACTGGGTATTTTTTGTAAATAACAAATAATTTCTGAAAACAAACACTGGATTTTTGTATTAAACAAAAGGGAAAACAAAAAACCAATTGCTCCTCCTCCAGTTATTGCTAAAATCTTGAATAAAATATCATAATAAATATATAAGTCAGAAATAAAATAGAATTTATTATATCCCCAATAGCCTATTACTGCGCCAACAAGAATAAATATAATCTTTAAAATTCTTTTTGCTGGCATAGTTATTTCCTCCTTTTATGCGCTATTTTATTTATAAGAAAGTATAGAACTATCACCTCCTGTTTTTTTATTAATAAATGGTGTTTTAAAATATTTTAATTCAGCATTTATCTCTTTGATTAAGCAATTCGACTAAATATTAAATATTCAAACTTTTAATTTATTCGTCTGAAAACTAAATAAATTATAGCATGCTGCTTTATTCCTGTCAAAATAAAGAACCCCTTAAAATTAATTTTTTATTTTTTCGCAATATATATATTTACATATATTCAGTGAATGTCAAATAGTATTTGCAATGAAACGAAAAACGAAAAGCACAAAACCAGGTTTGTATCTCGCATCTCGTGAATCGTAAAAAAGGAAAGAAAGAAAAATCTAATTTATACTGTATATCGCTTATAGTGTATTGCGTATACAATTAGTTAGTTAGCTGGTTAGTAAAAAGAAATCAGAATACAAAATCCGATTCTTTTTATCTCTTTATCTAAAAACTGTAAACCGATAACTAAAAACCCTTTTTTCACTCGATACTCGATACTGAATGACTATACGCTAAACGCTACCCGCTATACGCTATACTATTACTCACGACTAAATAAATATTCCTTGACAAAGAGATTAACCTGTAAGTATAATAAAATCAAAGATTTTCAATTTAAATACACTTTACCTGTCGGCAAACAATTTTATATAAAATGTATTCAGGGAGGTTGTAGTAATGGATAAAAATAACAGGGCTACTTTTCAGAATAGTGTTGATCAATTCTTAATCCAGCACCGCAGCATTATTGATATATTAACCAAATATCAAGAATCTAATGCTCGGGTAAACCGAGCAATTGCTAAAGCAGTAACACAGTGTGGTTGTATACAAATTAAAGCAGATAAACAAACAGTTCCTTCAAATACAAAATTAACAGAAATTCATAATTTTATGGATAACCATTTAAAAGGTTCGCTATGCGACAATTGTAAAGAAATTGTAGAAACGGAATTAGGTTCCAGTCTTTTTTACGCTGCAGCAATATGTAGCGTATTGCACCTAGATTTTGATGAAACAATTGAAAAAGAAAAAGAAAGAATCTCTACTTTAGGTATTTATAATCTAACATAATTAGTTAAGCGATTAAATTAGTCGATAGTGAATAGTAAATAGTCGTTAGCAACAAATACAAATTCGCACTCTACGGTTTTCCGTTTTCAAATGAGATTGCTTCGTCATTACACTCCCCGCAATAACATTTCTATCTTTCATTATAAATTCTATCTTCTGACTTCCTAATCAGTTAACTACCACCTAACTAGCGAACTAATTTTTAACGAGATACAAGATACGAATTTGGTTTCTTTATTCTGTTATCTTAATCAGGTAACCGGTGAACTGGAGAATAAGTTAACCAGTTAGCAAATGTATACGCTATCCGCTTTAAGCTTTCCCTTTACTAAAAATACTATATACTATATACCAAACTAACGACTAATT
>DASRME010000439.1:0-5036 GCA_035648095.1 Atribacterota bacterium
CTCTGGGAGTAGCCGACTCCGATAATAGTAAAACAAAGTAGCAAGGTTAAGGCGACCAGAACATAAGTTAGTTTTTTTCTTCTAATGGAAAATAATATTCTTGTTGACATTTTTAAAATCCTCCTTTTTTTATTTTGTCGACAGTGCTATAGTCATTCGTCACACTGCCACTATCAAGATAGGCGTCTCGGCTGTTCGATACATAATAGATATCACGAAATTGCAGGTTACGGACAGTTCTCGTTTTGAGGAGCTGTCTCTAACCTGTCTATTTTTCTGGATCTTCTTACTTGGATAAAATCACCGCCTTACTGGTTTCAACATATTTCCGGGTCATTTTATGTCTTCTTTATAAGCTTAATAAGAGTAATCCTACAATTTATTTTATTATATTTTCCTTACGTAAATATTAATTTCAAAATTTCAAAATCTTTCTTTAAGTTAAAATAACTTATAGAAATAAAAATATTTTTAGAGACACCTTCCCTTCTAGTTTCTCATTTTACTTTTCTCAATCGGAGAAATACTAAGGACTAAATTCTAATGTTATTAAGGTTACCTAATATTCCAAATGCTTGTAATAACCAAAGAATGACTACAATAACTACAACGGCATTTAAAATCTTCTTGATTTTAGCATCCATTGGTATATAGGTATTAATTAACCAAAGAATTACCCCAACAGCAATTAAAACAACCAATAATGAAATTAAAGACATGTTCCTCTCCTCCTTTCAGATAGAATAATTTTCACAACTTTAAGTATCTTGATATTTCATTTTCGATATTTCTCTAATTATTTGTTTCTTCACCATCTAAAAATGCATCTAAATTCTCTTTAGTCACATACCAGTTTTTGCCTATCTTATAACCTTTAATTCTACCTTTTCTAAAATATGCACGGATAGTTAACGGAGTAATAGGCAATATTTTAGCTAGATCTTCTACTGAATACAACTTCTTTTCCTCTACTTTTATAGGCACAACTTTAAAAATCCTTTTTGGTTAGATTTGTAATATCTTTCTTTTTAATATATTAGCATATTATAATATATATTGCAATATTAATTAACATAATATATTTTATATTATTTTATATTATTATTATTTATTATATTTAGATAACTTTGATTAAGAAATAATTAGTTAGAGGTTCAATAACGTGAGATGTTTTAGTAGAAAATAATTTCGGAAATTTCCCTGTATGTATCTGTTTATATATCTGCAGTACAGGTGGAAAAAAAAGGAAGCTACATTGAATTGATTTATCTTTTATTTTTAATGAGATTTTATATATTGTTTATTCTCATATCTCTCTTTTACTTGTGCAATAAAGGTATCAATTCTCATTTCTCTTGTATTATCCTGAAACCCATCATACTCTATAGACACAAAAGGAATGTTATTATTATCTTTTCTGAATTCTGGGATAAAACCATCTATAATCAATCCTGGCATACAGTTAAATGGAATAATACTCATAATGCCATCTAACCCCCTTTTTGCATAATCTAATGCCTTTCCTATGCTTACAATGGCCTCTCCGCCAAAATAATGTCTAATGTATTTCTCACCATTTGATACTATTTCCTTGGCAGTTATATCATCAAAACCTTGCATATAAGGTAAAGTTGCTTTAAATAAGAGGTGCTCACACCCGATCATTACTTTATATAAAATTGATTTCAAGATCCATTCCCTTAAATATTCCTTTTTTTTGTTTAATCTGAATTTTTCTTTTGCATAAACAGAAGTAAGATAATAAGAATAAATAAGGTATTCAGTTGCCGGAGCTAACCAGGTTTCTATTCCCTTTTCTTCAAGCTTTCTTATAACATATTGATTGGCTGGCTCATGAAGTCTTACAAAGAATTCACCAACTATACCTATCGTTGGTTTTTTTTCATTCGTTCTTTTAACTTTAGAAAATTCTTCTTGAGCTTTTCTTAAGATTTCTTCAACAGGAGATGAATTTCTATCAAATAAATGAGAGAAAAGTGCCTTCCCACCAGTTAAAAGGGTTTTTATTTTCCCAAGATTAGTTTTTAAATCTGATAGATAATCAAGAAGTCTTTTTAGATATTTCTCATAAATCTGATCCGAAGTTCCTTTATTAACCTCATAGGGTCTTGTGTGCATTCTCATTTTTTCAAGTTGGTCAACTGCAGTTATACCATACCATGCCTTGATTAATAAGGGCATGCCAAGGTTAAATTCACTTTCCAGTTCGCCTCCGGTTATTATATCAACATCTATCCCTTTTTTCTGAAATAAAAGAGATTCTAAGCTTGCATACTGCCCTAGTCTACATGGGCCACAATCAGTTGTTGCCTGAAAAAAGGCACACTTCTCCTGGTCAAACCCTGGTTTTTGCATCAAATTAAGCATAGCCTCTGTTGTATGCAAATAAGGGGTGCATACTAAGCCGCAGGTACAGCTTCTCGCTCTTTCCATGGTTTCATCAGGACTTACTTCTAAAACCCTTGACTGAATGCCATAGGCATTGAAAACAGCAGATAAAGCATAATTATGTTTTGACATTGGAGGGAAAAAAAGAATCTTTTTGCCTTTAATCTTATCAAAGCCTTTTAGTTTTACACTAAAAATCTTACCATTTTGTTTTGTTTCTATTCCCAAATAAGACTTCACTGTATTGAAAAACGCTTGTAGTCTGGTATCAATTCCGGCATCTCCGGTATGCTCATCCATTTCAACTGTTAAAAATGGTTTTTGTGTTCTGCATCTCATTTGCTGGTTTATTTGAGTATCAGGACCACAGGCAAAATAGGTAATATCAATTCCAAACAGGCTTTTATTTGTATTTAATAATTCGATAGCAGCCAGTTTCTTTTGACCTTGAATCCAGTACATTTTAGGCATTTGTTTAAAAATATCTATTGAACCTATCGAGGCAAATTCAAGGGGTATTGCCAGATAACCAGCATCTAATATTTTATTTACAATATCATTATTAATATTTGCATCATAAGCGGTGTATGGTCTTGCCATCACCAAAAAAGTAGCTTCGTTTTTTTTACATTTCTCCTGAATTGAATCAAAGACTTCTTTTGTTTTTTTCTCAATTTTCTCATCAAACTTTTTTTTGTTTACTAATCCCTCTTGAAGTGCAGCTTTAACATTTTTTGTGCTATAACCCATTTTTGCTACAGTTTTCTTCATCTGATCCTCAATATGATTTAAGCCCCAGTCAAAAAATAGTGAAGGAGAAAGTAAGTTGTTTAGATTGAGACCTTCTTTAACCAACTTTGGTGCAGATTTCATAATATCCGGTGCAGATTGTATCCATGGACAGGTGACACTATGCTTGTAGCCATGAGTTGGTTCTCCCGTATTTGCGATATGAGGAATAAAAATAAAATCAACATCTTTTTTTAGAAGATTATCAACATGACCATAGGCTACCTTAATGGGGAAACAATATTCAGCTGGCACGATCTCTAAACCACGGTTAATTATCTCCCTATTTGTTTTATCTGAAACAATAGTTTCTATGCCTAAATGACTAAAAAAAGGAATAAACAAAGGTGAAAATTCATTAAATAACAAACCCCTGGGAATTCCTACTCTCATTTGCATGCATCCTCCATTATTTTCTGTCTTTCTTTAAATAAGTTAGGCGGTTTTATTTGTTTCTCATCCTTTTTTACACTGTATCTCTGGCATCTGTCACCAATAAAATAAAATATATTTTCTTTACCTTTAATTTCAGCCCTGGTTATATTACAGTCATTTCCACAATCTTTGTTGATACATTCATAAGGGCCTATATTGTATTTTAGATTTGATATTTTTTTAAATCCTCTAAAATTACCTAAATGAGAAGTATCATAGGCATATTTTGCTGCACCTATTGCCCCGGTTATATGTGGCCAGGGAGGTACAATGATTCCTTTTCCAAGAACAGTTTCAAGAGCAGCAACCTGTCCAAGATTAAATGCAGTTGCACCCTGAAAAACAACTTTTTCTTTTATTTCGATGCCGCTAACTACCTTTGCTAAATAGTTTCTGGCAGTTGCCAAGGTAAGGGCAGCACATAAATCTTCTAAAGATACATTGTTTTGTTCGTATTTTATTATTGATTGCTCCGATAAAACCGCACAAGTGCTATCTATATCAGGGGGAATCTTTGCTTTTAATGCAATACCTCCAAAATCTTCTATTTTAATGCCTCTACGCATAGCATATTTTTCAAGCAAGGCTCCGGTCCCGGCAGCACATGCATTATTCATTGCGAAATCAACAACCACACCCCGGCTAATATTAATAAATTTTGAATCCTGTCCACCAAATTCAATAATACTAAATTCTTTTTGAGGATATACTGTTATGATACCTGCAGCCTGTGCAGTGATTTCATCAATAATATGTTCTTTGGAAGCCCCAACGATAAAACCAGTAAGCTGCCTTCCGCTTCCAGTTGTTCCTGCAATAACCTTATTAATTTTATAGCCTCTTTCTATCACCTGTTTATAGACTTTATTTATGGCATCTATTGCTGCCCCCACAGGATCTATCTCTGTTCTCCTGTAGTGATAGGCAAGCAATTTAAACTCCCCATTTGCAAGTTTTGCTATTAATGCAACCTTGGTACTTACAGAGCCAATATCAATTCCTAAGCCAGCCAAAGGAATATCTGCGCCAAAAGGCCAATCTTCTTTTGATTTCATAATTTTAGATTTTTTGAGGATTAATGGGCCCTGTGATTTATAGTTAAAGGGCTTGGCTAATTTTTTCTCTAACTTTTTTATGATATTATTTAGATAAACCTGTTGACCATAGATTGATGCACCGATTGCACCTATATATAATCCTTGTTTTGGAATAATTACTCTTTCAGAAGAGATTTTACAAACATCTATTAGATGCTTCATAAAAGCCTTACTCAGCGAGAGGCCACCGATAAGAATAATTTTTCCTTCTGGAATCATTCCATTTGAAAGAATGGTTTTAAAACTATCAGCTGAGGCTCTATAAAGTGAAGCAGCCAATACCTCTTTTGGTGTTCCCTTTTGTTG
>DASRME010000440.1:0-6671 GCA_035648095.1 Atribacterota bacterium
GATAAATATCCCTTATTCATTTACAGTAGCAAAATGATTTCATCCTTTCAGGCTCTTTTGCAGTTCACACAGTCCAGGCTTAAATCAAAAGCTGCAAAAGAGCCTTCAAGGTATTGTAAAGAGATTAATACTTAGATTGCAACAGGACTTAAAGATTTTAAATAAGGTCAACACCTACGGTCAATGCTATGAAAAGTAACGCCCCGGGTTAGATCCAAATTTAATTAAAAAATCTTTTATAAACTTCTTAAAAAATCCTATAAGGGGTCGCCTCACGAAACGGAAGTTAACGTACGTTAGCGGAAATTTATCAAACGGGTAGCGGAATGAGGCACCAGGCATAGGGAAAATTTATAGCTCTTTTTTTATCCCAGCCGTGGATCCCTGGCTAGATATTAGCAGTAAAATTTTTAAACATCTATATTTCAAGTAGTTATGAAAACGACCTGCCGCCGGAACTTTTTTTCGTTTTTTGCTTTATTTTTTTCTTTCTTTCCTTTTCTTCGTTTTCCCGGTTGTTTTCGTTCAACTCGCTGTCATTCTGTCAGTAAGACCATTTTCTATGCTTTAACGTACTTTATAATCCGTTTAGTGAACCGATCACAGGAGAATGTCTTCAGCTGCGGAAATTGGCCAAAATAACGACATAATTGCTTGATATCGTTTCCGGATCTGGTGCGGATCACTCCGGAATCAGTCTAAAAATGCCGTCATATTCTTTTCTTCATTTTTGCTGGGGGAGCAAAAATGTATAATCAATCATTTCGATTTGGGCTTTTGCGGGTGAAATGGTAGTGATTAACACCACTTTTGTATTTGAAAAAATTCTTAATCAATGTTTTTTCCCTTTAAAAATTTTAAAAATAAAAAACAGTGCGAAGCACACCTTATTTTTTTTTGGATTTCGAGTTGAAGTGGTAATAAAAAACGTATTTATAGTTATTATAGTTATTAAGAAAGAAGATATTAATAAAGGTGAGCAGCTGTATAGTAGATTTTGCTATAAAAGCCATATAATGCCAACCCTAGCGGTGAGCATTTCCATAGTACATTGGGGGTAAAGTGAGCAGCTGTATAGTACATTTGGGGTAAAGTGAGCAGCTGCATAGTACTTTTTATGCTAAGGTGAGCAGCTGCATAGTACTTTTAGGGCTAAGGTGAGCAGCTGTATAGTACTTTTTATATAAAAGTGAGCAGCTGTATAGTACTTTTATGTAGTTTTTGTGAAGAACTGCTCAGCTTTTTTGAAGTACCTGGTGGTTGCCTTTTCTTTTGTTATTTTATAGAGCTCAGCCATTGTTTTATAGTAGATCTCCAGCTTCTTATCATAGTCCATGTCCTTGTTGAAGAACCACTCCTTATATGTCTTGTCTTCAACTTCTCCGGTAATTTTGAATTTCCTTTTATAGAATTTGAATACCTTCAGGTCTATCAGATCTGAATCTGCTTGTGCAATTATCTTGTAATCGTTGCTTTCAATACAGTCCTTATTATCTTTAAAGGTAAAGCAATAACCGTATTTCCATTTACCTGAGACATTTATAGGCTCATAATCAAAGTTTATATAATCCTTAATTTTGTTAAGCTTGCGTGTCTGAAGGTCCCTTTTTGTGTATTTTATATTTTCATGATTAATTTTAATGCCTGAGAACAAACAAAGCTTTTCAAAATCTCTTTCAACAAATTGATGGTGCTTGCCGTTCTCTAAATTTTTTAAATAAAAATATAATAAGAGTAGATTTTTATCACGCAATTCTTTAATCAGGTTAAGATCTGCAAAAAAGAAATAACGGCTTAAGTTATAATCAAACTTTTCTGACGTTGTGTATGAATAGTAAATTTTTGAATGGATCTTTTCAGAAAGGACATGAATTTTAATTTCCTCTATTATCTGTATAAATTTTGTTGAAAGGACTTGTTCGTTCTTTTCGTTGTCAAAAGACATACTGGTAACGGGTATAGTAAACCTACCAAGCTTATAAAGGGCATTTTCAAACACTGTAAGGAATTTTTTACTTCTCTCCAGGGAATTGAAAGTGTTTTTATTTTCCAGCTCTGTTTGTGCCGGGGTTTCAGCTTTATATTGAAGGTTATTTTTTTTATATTGCATTGTACATGCAAAATGGCTAAGGTCGATCTTTCCAAAGTTGAAAAGATCACGCTGTGCGTTGTTTGAGATGTACAGAATGATATCGAAGCAAAGATTTGTGTCCTGGCCGAAAATCTTTAGCCAGTCTAGCGAGTTCTCAGATAAGTTCTTATCGACTCTTATAATATGGCTCTTTGTTGGTTGAATATTAGAATTTTCCATTGCAGAAAGGAATTATTGACGAAAGGTAAATAGTAGTTTCCAAAACAACTAAATATTTTATCAACAAATAAAATAATAACATAATATAATAATATATGACTATCAGATAATAATAATGAATATTTACCTTTTCGAGGGGATGGGCAAATTCAGCCATGCTTTTAATATTCACCAAAAATAGATTTATATTAATATATATAAATATAAATCTATTTTTATATTATCTTATCTGTCTTAGCTTTATAATAAATGGCATCATTGTAATATTCCTGCAGGTCCATTTCTTTTTCTACACAATAGCCTTTAATCTTTTTATGTAATTCTTTATTAAGTTTTACAAGGACTCCCTTGGTCTCTATTTCTAGAGAGGGGTCGGGTTTTTTATGTAGTTCTGTTACGCTATCTATTATAACAGGAATGTCAATAGACTGTTTCTCTATTGTTTTTTTCGTTCCAAGTTCGCTGCTTAGGCTTCCTTTTAACGATGGTTTATTGGTTTTCATAAACTTAGTATTTTATTAATTTCTTTAGTTAGTTGTATTACATCATTCTTTGCTTTAAGGTTAGAGCCTTCAAGCACTCCTAATCCATAAAGTAAACTATTTTCATATGCGGTATAATCGTGCAACCGTGCTTTTAGTACCGGTAAACCAAAGTCATTTAATACTTCGTCAATTTGTTTTGCCAACATTTTCCTTTCATCCACCCTGTTCACCAGGAAGTATCCTTTTATATCCTCTTTCAATGCTTTTACTTGCTCATATTTTTCAATAAAGATTTTTGTTGCCCATACATCAGGGGGTGATGGAAGAACCGGAACGATAAATAATGTTGACAATATTATTATTGTACTGGTCTTTTCATCTATTGCCGGGGTACCATCAATAATGGCAATATCACAACCCCCATAAAGAGCTTTAATGTTTTTTCTCAGAGACTCTGTTGTTTGAAGAGCAACGCACATAACATTAGGCATATTTTCGGGTCTTAACCCTGACCAGTGAATACAGGTACCATTTGCATCAGTGTCAATGATGGTTACTTTATAGCCTTTTGTTGCGTAGGCTACGGCCATATTAATTGCTGTGGTGGATTTGCCAGCACCCCCCTTTAAAGAAACTATTCCTATAATCATAGTTTTATATTTATATACTATTACACAAAACTATATAAATATATTTAAATAAAACTATTTTAATATTAATTTATTCTGGCCTGGCATAGTCTGATTGGCCAGAGAAATGATTTTAAACGAAGAGGCTTTTGACTTTTCAGCGGCTAAACACTCTATGTAGGCAATGTCATTTCATAGCAACTCTAAATGCCCCTTAAAAAGGCCCCTAAGCGATGCTCTTAAGCTTTTAAGGATATGTACACCCGGAAATAAAGATAGATTAAGAGAAGCCCCTGAAAATCATTTTCAGGGGCTTCGTATTTCTTTAATGGGGGTAAATTAACTAATCAATCCCTTAGCGTGGTTTTTGTATGAAATATTGGCGACACCCCCGTCTCTACAGGAAAATGAATTTTCGCTAAATTATTGCGGCCCGGCTATTTCTTGTAATATATTCCCTGATTGATAAAACATTTAAAAGTTTCTCTCTTTTTTCAGGGTCAAGCTTAATTTGTCTGTTTCCTGTAACCAACGATTCCAAAGGAATTCCAAGATATCTGTTCAGTAAGGTTATCATTCTTAATGTTAAAGCTCTTTTACCATTCAATATTTCCGACACTCTTGTTTTTCCACCTAATAAGGGAGCAATATCGGCTTGTTTAAGATTCATTTGTTCCATTCTGAACTTAATTGCCTCTATTGGATCTGGTGATCCTATGTAGTAATGTTCCTTCTCGTATTTTTCAACAAGTAACGATAAGAGATCCAATTCTTCACCTTCCGGACTATTGGGTTCAATTGAATTTTCAGAACTGTGGATGAGGCTGTAAATTCTTTCACAGGTTTCGTTGTACTCTTGTTCTGTTTTTAATATTTTATTTTTCATAACGTACTGTTTTAGCATCTATCTTATCATATTCTGTATGTGTACCAAACCACACAATAAAAACAATCCTGAGTTTATATTCAATATCAGCAATTAACCGGTAATCATTGCCTTTAATGTTGAATACAACTCTTTTTGAACTTATAATGCTTGCATTTCCATATTTCGATTTTAATTCCTTTGCGTTCTCCCAATCTGAATATCTGACTTCATAAATAAAAGCTTTTAACGATTCTGCAGCTTTCTTGTATTTGCTTAAGCGGCAATATTCAGTTAATGTTTTTTCCTTCACTATTCTCATACTTCGCAAAGTTAGTAAAAGTTACCAATACGGGTAACTTTTTAGAGAAATTTTTCAATAGGTGTAAAATTAATGCTGACTATGTTTCTACCGATATAATGTCCCTCTGGGGGTCGCCTCACGAAACGGATTATAAAGTACGTTAAGTAGGCAGAAAAGCTACGTAGCAATAAAATAAAGAGGAGATAGGTTCTGGTTCTTTTACTTTAATTGATTAAATTCGTTCTTTACCCAACAAGATTACATAGATATTAATAACCACAATTGGATGAAAAGTACGAACAAATCATTAATCTTTTGTTTACCAAAATTTACATCTTGCACAAGTTTCGCCTAAGTCAGAAATAAACGCCTCTATGGCGTTTATACAATCGTCAGGCACCTGGCTTACTCGTTTTTGCAAGCTTTTCTTTTGCCATATACTTAATTTCAGCTGAATCATCATCAGGCGAACTATCTTCCTCCGGAACCGGGTAAGGTTTGTGTTCTACATCTTCAGCTGGTAATCCAGCGATCTTTCTTAAAAACTTTGATTTTATCATGATGATATGATTTACTTCCTATTTAAATCTCTTATTTCTTGTGCTGTACAATTAAACTGTAAAGGATGTTCTTTTACCTCTTTAATCAATTTTTTGATTCTTTTCCTATAAAGACAGTCTGAAAGAGCCTTTTTACATAATTTAATAGAAACTTCAATTTTTGATTTAATATTATTCATAATTCTATGTTCTAAACTTCAAACCTTTTTACCATGACCAGTCCTTTTTGTCAAAATCATTTTCAACATCAATTACATCATTCTCCGGTATAAAGCCTTTGGTAATTGCATCAGAAAATTGCTGTTCCCAATCACTACGTGCTTTATTCTCGGTCTCATCGTCATAGCGATATGTGAATTTTTTTCTATCTCCCATTGCCGTCATAATTTAGTACCGGGGATCTTCCGGATCTGCAACTCGATGTAATAAATGCCGTCAAAAAGTACTGCCGGCAACTCCTGATCCGGGACCGACCGACTAGATCCTTTATCAATAATGCCGTCATTTAAGCTGCATGGATCATTTTTGTTCTCAATAACGAAATATTATACTCGACCTGCAGGCGCATCCAAAACTCAGCACTTATACCAAGAATGTTTTCAAGTTTAAGGGCAATTTCTTCCGTGATGTTCCTTTTCCCCTTCAGGATATCGCTCATGTGAGAAGGATACATTTTTATATCCATTGCAAATTTTGATTTTGTTAGCCCTCTGGATAATATTTCCATTTCAAGAACTTCCCCAGGATGCAATAAAACATCCGTCCTTAACTCTTGTCCATTTGATCCAACTACCTTATTGATTGTCATAATATTATTATTTATAATGGTTTGACAGTTCTTCTATGATTGCTATTTCTGTTAATTGAATAACATCGTTTTCAAGTTTAAATTCAAGCCTATAACCGTAATCAACCCTTATTGAATATAAACCCTTTTTATTCCCTTTTAATGCCTCAAAGTTCAATCCCCTGAACTTTGATAGCTCAATCGAACTTTCAACGTTCTTTAGAATTAAAATGACTTTTTTAAATTTTGTTATTACTACATCACTGTATTTTGGTTTTCCTTTTAAAGTATCCCCGGCAAATAATTTTTCTAAATAGTCATTTTGAAATTTTACAACCATCTTAAGAAATGTAAATTATTATACAAATGTAGTAAATATATTTGTATTACCTATAATATGTAATAATATTGTTTAATTATTTTATGTTTTTCTTTTCGTGAAACCCTTAACCTCTACACCCTCTTTCCTAAGGTACCGGTAAATAGTTGACCTGCTTATATTCTGCGTTTCCTCGATAAAATTAATAGTTTCTTTTTGTTTATAAAGCGTAACAACTGCAGAGGCTTTCTTTTTGTTGTAAGAACCTTTCGGCCTTCCTCCATTTAATCCTCTTGCCCTGGCTGCTTCAAGTCCTTTTATCGTTCTCTCCCGGAGAACATTTACTTCCATTGCCTTCAGGATGGCAATAATTTGAAATATTGCCTCCCCCATCGGGCTTGACGTGTCAAA
>DASRME010000441.1:0-3524 GCA_035648095.1 Atribacterota bacterium
AAAGAGGGAAATAAGAGAACTTCTTTTGAGGTTAATGCCAGAACTGTACAGTTTTTAGATTTGGTGAAAGATTCTGGTTTTGCCAAAGAAGGCTCAACCGAAGAAGGCGAAGAGAATGTATCTGATGAACCAATGAGCGAAGATACCTCAATCTCAGAAGACGATATTCCATTTTAAATTAGTATATAGTGAAGAAGAATAAATATTGTAGTTAAACTAGTAGGGCTAAATTTTATGTCTACCCATAATAATAATTAATTTGTTGAAGCACGATGCATCGTACTCATAAACTACTTTTTAGTTAAACTAAAATTTGCATAATTTCTAAATATTATGCTAATATTATTATAGACAAAGAAAAAGAGAGATGTTATAATATCACTTGCATAGAAAAAAGAAATACGTGGGCGGATAGCTCAGTTGGGAGAGCACTGGTTTTACAAGCCAGGGGTCACAGGTTCAAGCCCTGTTCCGCCTACCATTTTTTGGTAAAATTATAATGGGGCCGTAGTGCAGCATGGTTTAACACGCCTGCCTGTCACGCAGGAGATCGCGAGTTCAAATCTCGTCGGCCCCGCCATTTTTTAATAATATAATTATGTAAGGCGATTATAAATTTATGTGCCGAGATAGCTCAGTCGGTAGAGCAGTGGACTGAAAATCCACGTGTCCCCAGTCCAATTCTGGGTCTCGGCACCAAGTTTATTGCGGAAATAGCTCAGTGGTAGAGCATCGCCTTGCCAAGGCGAGGGTCGCGGGTTCGAATCCCGTTTTCCGCTCCATCTTTATAAAAAATTAAATCAGGCGGCATAGCCAAGTGGTAAGGCAGAGGACTGCAAATCCTTCATCCTCGGTTCGAATCCGAGTGCCGCCTCCATTTAATTTTTGATTTGAGTAGTTATTAGAGGTGTCAGTAGATGGGCGGTTAATTCAGCGGTAGAATGCTTGCTCGACGCGCAAGAAGTCACTGGTTCGAATCCAGTACCGCCCACCATTTTAAAATCAAAAGATAAAATAAGATTGCATAGGAAACAGTAGGTTAACTTTTTTTAAAGAGAGTAGATATCAGTAAAGGTGTAACTATCTACATAAAAATTTAATCGAATACCCTTTCTACATTAATTCCTAATTTGAAATTCTTCAAAGATGAATAGGATTAGGCGGGTAATATCCGATAAAATATTTTTAAGCGGGTTAGAGTTAATCTTTAGATATTAACTTTAACTAAAAAAGGTGGAACCGCGAGATTATTAAATTAAACTTCTCGTCCTTTTCTAATTTAGGACAAGGAGTTTTTTTGTTTAATTAAAGGAGGCAAATATTATGTCAGATATTAAGGTTTTTTTATTAGACGGCTCAGAAATAAAATTGAATGAAGGTGCTACTTTATATGATGCTGCTGTTAAAATAAGTCAAAAATTGGGTAAAGAGGCAATTGCCGGTGTAATAAATGGAGTTGAGAAGGATTTAAATTATCTCCTTCAGGATAACGACCGGGTTGAGATTATAACTTTTGCTTCGCCTGAAGGGAAAGAAATCTATCATCATACTAGTTCTCATATTATGGCTCAGGCGGTGAAGGAATTATTTCCCCAGGCAAAATTGGCTATTGGTCCTGCTATTAAAGATGGCTTCTACTATGATTTCGATTTAGATCGTTCCTTTACTCCAGAAGACATAGTACTTATTGAAAAAAAGATGAAAGAAGTAATCGATAGAAATCTCCCTTTAAAAAGGATAGAGATAAGTAAAGAAGAAGCTACTGAATTATTTAAAGAAAAAAAAGAGGATTATAAAATAGAATTGCTTAAAGATTTAGAAGATGATGGTATTACCTTGTATCAGCAGGGGGATTTTATTGATCTATGCAGAGGGCCTCATCTGTCTTCCACCGGGAAGCTAGAAGCTTTTAAACTTTTAAGTATTGCCGGCGCATACTGGAGGGGAAGTGAAAAAAATAAGATGCTGCAGCGTATTTACGGAACCTCATTTAATAAAAAATCCGAACTGGATAATTATTTGAAATTAATTGAAGAAGCGAAAAAGAGAGACCATCGAAAATTAGGGAAAGATTTAGATTTATTTAGTTTTCATGATGAAGGGGTCGGTTTCCCTTTCTTTCATCCCAAAGGAATGGTATTAAGAAATATCCTAGAGGATTATTGGAAGGAAGAACATTATAAGGATGGTTATACGGAAGTAAAGACCCCGATTATTTTAAATAAATCATTATGGGTAAAATCCGGGCACTGGGATCATTATAAGGAAAATATGTATTTTACCAAGATAGATGAGGAAGATTATGCCATTAAACCCATGAATTGTCCCGGCGGAATATTAATTTACAAAACCACCCTTCACAGTTATAGAGATTTGCCGCTTAGAATGGGAGAATTAGGGTTGGTACACAGACATGAATTATCCGGGGTACTTAACGGACTCTTCAGGGTAAGGTGTTTTACCCAGGATGATGCTCATATCTTTATGACTCCGGAGCAGATTAAAGACGAGATAAAAGGAGTAATCGATTTAACCGATAGGATTTATAAGACTTTTGGTTTCTCCTATCGCGTGGAATTAAGCACTAAACCGGAAAACGCTATGGGTTCTGATGAAATATGGGAAAAGGCTACCAGCAGTTTGGAAGAAGCTTTAAAAGATAAAAAAACAGATTATATTGTGAATGAAGGTGACGGAGCATTTTATGGTCCCAAAATAGATTTTCATTTACAGGATTGCATAGGCAGAAGCTGGCAGTGCGGTACTATTCAGTTAGATTTTATTATGCCGGAAAAATTTGATCTTTACTATATTAATAAAGAAGGGAATAAAGAAAGGCCGGTGATGCTGCACCGAACTGTTCTAGGAAGCATAGAAAGATTTATCGGGATACTTATCGAAAATTATGCCGGAGCATTTCCTTTGTGGTTAGCACCTACTCAGGTAAAATTGCTGCCTATTGCTGATAGACATATTGAATATGGCAAAAATTTATTGAAAGAACTGAGCAAAAATAATATACGGGCAGAATTAGATGAGATTAATGACAAAATTGGAGCTAAAATAAGAAATGCTGAAATGGAAAAGATACCTTATATGCTGATATTTGGAGATAAGGAAGCAGAAGAGGGTTTTGCTTCGGTAAGGAAGAGAGGGAAGGGAGACTTAGGAAAGATAAAACTAGCCAAGTTTATCGAAGATGTTTTAAAAGAAATCAAAGATAAAAGCTTATATTAAAGAGTATTGAGTAAATATAATTCGAATAGACGATTATATCGTTAGTTAGATAGAAAATTTGATACCCTTCTCTATTCTTTTATTCTTTCTTTACGCAATGCGCAATATAATTTCCTTATTTGTATCTAGTATTTTGAAAGAAAAGTAAATTAAAACACATAATTTTTTTAATTTTTTAATATTTCTCACTATTTGGTTTTTGCGAGATATGATTGGCGAGGTACGGAATACGAATATTTATGTCAATAGTCAGTGAAAATGTCCCTTTTAAGGTAGTAAATCAGTCA
>DASRME010000442.1:0-3330 GCA_035648095.1 Atribacterota bacterium
GTTGAATTTCTTTTAATTTTTTCGGACTGATAATATGAATTTCTCCCTGGTTATCCGGCCCTAAACCTGCTTGAGCTGCCAATTGAAGGTGAGTGATTTCATCCACACTATATCCCAACATAGAAGCAGCGATTATATCAACGGCTAAAGTATTTTTACTGGCTAAAACAGTGTTTAACCGCACCGGCATACCTCCCAATTCCCAGTTTAAAGAACATAAGGTAGCATCAACAATGGTTAAATCGGGGATAAGAATTGTGTTGAGATCAACAATGCATTGGTCTAAATTTAAGCGATGAAAGCGACTTTTTTCCTGATCAGGTATGCAACCCTTGAGATTTTTCATACCAATGGTGACCTTTGTTTGGCTATGAACTTTTAAAATGGGAAGATTAATTAAATAGTCAACCTTCATTACTGTTTCAGCAACCAGTACTTTTTTCAATACCCTGCCGAGAGGTATATCAATAGATATCTGATGGTCTTTTTTAAAATCAAGTATGGTTACTTTCCATTTTTGAGCTACGTCCTGAATTCCGGTAACTTTATAAGCTTCCAGGGTATCATCACCAATCTGAGAACTTTCTCCAATAATAATTTCGCGCGGGGAAGTACGCATTAAATGTTCTATAAGAGCATCTAAAATTAAAGGATTGGTGGTAGCTCCTGTACTATTGGGTTTTGCTACAACCATGTTGGGCTTTAATAAAATTCTACTACCTGGATCTATGAGTTGTTCAATCCCTCCTAAATCCTCCAGACAATGACTCACCATGCTTAGAATAGGCTCATCACTATGTACCGAGACCGTATAACGAGCAGTTTCCATATTTACTCCTTTTGCCTATAAAATGAAACATGTGAGAAATTACTAAATTGCCGATGGCACAGAACTTTACAATACTGGTTTGTAAGCAGAAATGGTTATACTTTCAATTTTAATATCCGCCTTTTCAACAATTTTGTTACCCAGGTTTATTTCCGCTAATGATTCAACAAATGCCTCTAATTCATCTAACGAGAAAGTTTTACGCGAGGAAACATTTACTTTCTCAAGTCCTGCTTTGCGTAATCCGGAAATATATTCTTTTTCACTAATCACTCCAGAAATACAACTATTGTATAAGTTTTTATCTTCTCTCAGCCATTGCGGGATATTCTCGCCGACTATATCTGAAACCATCATCCGACCTCCCGGTTTTAACACTCGAGCAATTTCGGAAAACACCTTTTCTTTTTCCGGAGAAAGATTAATAACACAGTTAGAAATTACCCAATCAACAGAAGACGATTCAACAGGAAGCTCTTCTATTATGCCTTTACGTAATTCGACATTTGTGACTCCTGCACTTTTAATATTCTCTTTTGCTTTGGCAATCATTGCTTCGGTCATGTCCACACCGATAACCTGCCCCGAAAGTCCTACCTTGCGAGCAGCAATTAAAAGATCAAATCCGGCACCAGGCCCCAGGTCCAGCACAGTATCGCCTTCTTTAACTTCACTAAAAGCAAATGGATTACCGCAACCAAAAGTTGCAATGTTAGAATTTGCAGGAAGACTATCAAGTTCATCCGTGCTATAACCCATTTCTTTTGCGCTGTCATAAATATCTTTTATTTTAGTGGAACAGCATGTTTCTTCTGGATTACCACAACAACCACAGCTTTTTTCGGATATTGCTTTAGCATAAGCTTGTTTTACTTCCTCTCGAATCTTTTTTGCATCTGTTTTCTTTTTCTTTGTATTCATAAAATTTTCACCTTTTCCTTTATTTTTTTTATCTTTTCTTTTTGACCATGGCATTTTTGCGTGATTATGTAAATATTATATTAAAAAAATTTCCTATATTTTTATTATTCAACTTCCTCTTTCGGTGGGCAACATGATTCAATAGCATTGGCGAAACCCCGAAAAATTGAAGATAAAAATTCATAACGGACAGAATAGTAAACCTCTTTGCCTTGTTTCTCTGCCAGCAAAATTCCCTCGTTCCGGAGGATAGCAAGATGACGGGATACTACTGAAACATCAATTGGAAAGTGTTTGGCAATTTCATTGACTATTTGTGGTTCATTAACCTCTGCTAAATAGGCGAGGATTCGAAGTCTTGTAGAATCGCTAACCGCCTTTAAAAAGCGGGGGTTTGGAATTCCAGGAATACCACAGCATCCCTTTTCTACGTCTTTTTGCTCTTTTTTGATATATTTGTTTATTTGTGTCATTATGCAATTATTATAATCTTTAAAAAGGCCATTGTCAAATTTTTATAATATGTTTCTAAAAAGTAAATTTAAAGATAAATAAATATAGAAAGATAATCTGTAGCAGATAAAATAGTAAGTAGATCTTTATTTGAAATTTCTATTCCCTTATCGTTTCATCGCTTCCCGCCTCAAGGATTGCGGCATCTTTTCAATTGCATATCTAAGAGCAGTACGTGGCATATTCTTTTTATTCTTCATCACATAATCGAAAACCTCTTTTTGGTGCAGGTGACTGGTTACTTTAAGCAACCACCCATAACCTTTTTGAACTAAATCATCTTTATCTAAAAGTAATTGGTCGGTAATTTCAAAAACATCTTTTAAAAAATAACCTTTTTTCGCCGGAATAATAAGGGAAACAGCTGCTGCTCTTTTTAACCAACGGTTTTTTGATCGGGTCCATTCTTTTAGTTTTTCAACAAACACCGGATATTTCTCCAGAAAACTTCCCATGGTATGATTGCAAAATCCGTCACACTTTGCCCAATTATTCACATATTTTTCTATCCATCTTTCAAATACAATCCAATCATCCGGCTCAAATTCATCGGCAATTTTGGGAAGCCAAAAAGCAGCGATAGAAGCCTCCTCACCATAATCTGATAAAAAAAGTTGTTCACACAAATCAAATATATTCTGTTTTCCAAGCGTTTTTATTTCTATCCAAAATTTGTTTGCAATCTTGCTGACCATAGCAGTTTTTACCCCATAAAATTTTACTTCTTCTTTGAAAAAACGCTGAAAACTTTTTTGAGTCTTATCATCAATATTTTCTTTCAATATATTTCTAATCTTTTGAATGGTTTGATTCATTTTATTCCTTTCTCATTACAATTTTTTGTCTATGTCAGGAGATGGTCTAAAGATAAAAATCTTAGTATTGACCATACACCCTGATATACTGGTCTGAAATAATCTTCATATCTGCATATGCACCACGGTAACGTTCAGGCAACATGGATGCCATGCGAGTCATAATCTGATCGGTCATCTCCTGATAAACGTTCTTGGTTATCTTCATCTCACTCTCAAGCATGAAGGGTTCCCCAACAACAAAAGTAACAC
>DASRME010000443.1:0-2098 GCA_035648095.1 Atribacterota bacterium
GTATTGCAGTTGCTTCCAAGGAAGGATTAGTTGTTCCAGTTATTAAAAAGGTAATATGTAAAACATTAGATCAGTTAAACAATGAATTCAGAAACTTAATTGCGAAAGTAAAAGAAAACAATTTAAAAGAAGAGGATTTGCAAAATGGTACTTTTACTCTGACTAATTTAGGAAATTATAAAATTTAAGCTTTTGCCCCCATTATAAATCCTCCAGAAATAGCAATTCTGGGGATTGGTAAGATTATTGATAAGCCGATAGTCGAGAATAGTGAAATAAAAATTGCTCCTGTAATGACTTTAAGTCTTTCCTTTGATCATCGAGCAGTTGATGGAGCTACAGCTGCTGAATTTTTAGACAATATTTGTCAATTAATTAGCAAACCGGAAACACTTTTACTTTAACCGTAACTTTAAAGAGTTAAGAAAGGTATAAAACTTTTCCCTTTAGCGAAGACTGGGATCCTAGCTTTGCGGGAATCAGATTGGGATAAACCTTTGGTGAGTGTTTAGGGTAGACTTACCCAAAGTCAGATAAAGGTTTTTTTAAAAAAATATTTCTAAAGACTTGATACGTAAAGAACAATTCGGCACAGACCGAAATTTTTGACAAAATTAAGTTTGGGTGTTAAAATTATAAAAATTTAATAATAGGCCGATGATGGGAAGAGTAGGTTAAAATTTTTTAATCGAAGACCAGCCCGGAGGCTAAGATGAATCTTGTAAAAAGAGTAAATCTTTCGGGAGAGGACCCATATCGCTATTAATAGAGCCCTGAAAGCATGTTGTTTTCAGGGAAATAAAGTGGAACCACGAAAATCTTTCGTCTTTATATTTAACATATAAGGCGAAAGATTTTTTTATAATTGAAAGGGTGGTAGATAATTATGAAAAAAGAAATCATAAATATCGGCATATTAGGATTGGGTACGGTAGGTCAGGGCACTATTAAGATTTTGCAGGAAAATAAAGAATTTATCGAGCAAAAGATATATCCAAAAAAAATAGTATTAAAAAAATTAGCAGATAAAGACAAGGATAAAATTCTTCTCGACAAAAATCTTTATAAAATTTTTACCAACTCCGCCCAGGAGGTAGTTGCTGACCCGGAAATTGATATCATAGTAGAGACCATAGGCGGCTCTGAGCCGGCAAAAAGCCTGATTATGCAAGCTCTCAACTCAGGAAAACACGTGGTTACTGCCAACAAAGAAGTAATAGCCAAAGCGGGATATGAGATTTTAGATTTAGCCTGGGAAAGTAAAGTGTATTTTCTTTTTGAGGCAAGCGTTGCCAGCGGAATCCCTATTATCGGGGCGCTTTCCAATTCCCTTACTTCCTACAAATTAAAAGAAATAATGGGAATTTTAAACGGTACGACCAATTATATTCTCAGCAAGATGAGCGAAGAGGGCAAAGATTATGAAGAGGCCTTAAAAGAAGCTCAGGAAAAGGGGTATGCTGAGGCCGACCCCAGTAAAGATATTGATGGGTTTGATGCCTTTAACAAGATATTTATTCTTTCTGCCATTGCCTTCAGAGCGAAGATCGATCCAAATAATATCTATTATGAAGGGATAAGAAATATTTCTAAGTTGGATATCGAATATGCCCGAGAGTTAGGCTATACCATTAAACTCTTGGCTTTGGCTCGAAACACAGGTCCGGATTTAGATATAAGGGTTCATCCGGCATTAATACCTAAAAGGCATGCTTTGGCTAATATTGGCGGTGCCTACAATGGAATTTTAGTTCGGGGAGGAGAGTTTGGAGACCTAACATTTTCCGGTCTGGGGGCCGGAGCTTTACCTGCGGGAAGCATGATTGTCAGTGATATAGTAGATATAATTAAAAAGTATGATAGTTACAATAATCGCTATAATTATTTTGAAAAGAAAAAGATCAGGGATTTCAACCAAACTTATTCTCCTTATTATTTAAGGATTAGAGTAAAAGATAGACCCGGGGTCTTAGCAGAGATTGCCAGCGTTTTCGCCAGGAAAAAAGTCAGCTTTCTTTCGGTTATACAAAAGGGAGAGGCCGGAGAAGTAGCAGATATTGTTTTTTTAACCCATCAGGCCAAAGAAGGTAATGTACAG
>DASRME010000444.1:0-11141 GCA_035648095.1 Atribacterota bacterium
TATCAATTGGGAAATAGGGATGTATCCTATTATTTCTATGGTTTATCTTTCTATTTTACGAAATCTCCTTTTAGGATATCTATCTACAGCACTACCTAAAGCCCCAGCCATCCGGATAAGACACACCTCGGCTCCTAAAAGTTACCGAATGATTGACCCGGTACACCTTCCCCTGTCGCATTCAAAGCTTAACCCTATGTTCTACTATGTCCTTTCTTTGCAAGACTTTTTATATTCTTTTAAAATTATGCCGCCGCTTTCTCATACAAATACTTTTGAAACTCAATAAAGATGGTACGGATATTATCAACTCCACCGAGTATTTCTTCTGCGTCCATGATAGCCTGATATTTCAGCGTAAGAAGAGCGGGCAGTTTTTCCTGATCAAGCTCCTCGACACCGGTTTCGATGTATTTAGAAAGCACGAATTCTAAAAACTCCTTTTGTTTATTATCCAACCCCCGGAAAATCTTCGCCTGTGCCTGCGCGACCCGCATTTCTCGCGTAATGGGTTTTATGGCGAAAGAAATATATTCAAGCACATCAAATAAGTCACTATTTTCAGCGTTAATCAATTTCTGTAAATCAACCAGTTCAGCTTTGCCATATCCGGCATCCAAGAGTTTTTCAAGCAATGTCTTGCGCGTGATTGGATTAGACCAAATTTTGCGTAGTTCATCCTCACTTTTGAAGAATTCCGGTAAAGTACCAAACAAACCTTTTAAAAACTCTTCAGCTGAAATCGGTTTACCGTCAGCGTTCCAGAAAGATGTTGCAATCATGAACTGAATCTCCCGCTCTTTGCCATCGCGAAGCTTTATTTTTACTTTTTTAATGCATACACATGGTCTCTTTCCACATATCGGGCAAACTTCCGGAGGCTCTTTTTTACACACACAAGGCCACTGACCACATATAGGACAAATCCTGGGAGGTTTCTTCTCGCATACACAGGGATCTTGACCGCATTTAGCACAAACTTCGAGTATGGGCTCGCCATCCCATTCTGGGTCTGCAAAATGATGATATGCATCCACAAAATCATAAAGGGTAAAATACTCTTTCCCATCAAATAAACGCGTGCCACGGCCGATTATCTGCTTAAATTCAATCATAGAATTAACTGGACGCATAACGATGATATTGCGAATATTCCGGGCATCTACGCCTGTTGAAAGTTTTTGCGAAGTGGTTAGAATCGTCGGGATGGTTTTTTCATTATCTTGAAACTCTCGTAAATACTGATCACCCAGGGCACCATCATTTGCGGTAACGCGCACGCAATAATTCGGCTCCTTGCTTTTCTTATATTGATTGACTAAATCCCGCACTGCCAGCGCATGATCCTGTGTGGCACAAAAAACAATAGTTTTTTCACTCTGATTGATTTCAGAGAGAAATATCTGCACCCGCTTAGCTTCACGCTCTTTAATCTCTATGATTTTGTTGAAATCTGGTTCTATATAGATTTTCCCTTCTTCTACTTCGCCTTCGATAATCTGGTCGTCCGAGGTGTAAATATAATCATCAATCGTCGTCTTAATCCGTTTAACCTTGAATGGAGTTAAAAAACCATCGTTAACGCCTTCTTTAAGTGAATAAATATATACCGGCTCGCCAAAATAACGATAGGTATCCGCGTTGTCTTTACGTTTAGGGGTTGCAGTAAGCCCAAGTTGAACAGCGGGTGAAAAATACTCCAGAATCCCACGCCAGTTACCTTCATCATTGGCACCGCCGCGATGGCATTCATCTATGATAATAAAATCAAAATAATCCGCCGGGTATTCGCCAAAATATGGGGCGGAATTTCCGTCTTTATCTTTACCGCTCATAAAAGTCTGAAAGATAGTAAAGAAAATGCTGCCATTAGTAGGAACACTTCCTTTTTTACTTATCTCTTTGGGGTTAATCCGTACCAGTGCGTCTTCGGGAAATGCTGAAAAGGCGTTAAATGCTTGATCGGCCAGAATATTTCTATCGGCAAGAAACAAAATGCGCGGTCTGCGACTTCCGTCACGTTTCAGATTCCAGCGGGTTTGATATAGCTTCCATGCGATTTGAAAAGCGACAAAGGTTTTGCCTGTTCCTGTTGCCATTGTGAGCAATATACGTGACTTATCTTCGGCAATAGCGGCCATGGTATTATTAACCGCAATTTCCTGATAATAGCGCACATCTTTTGTACCGCCAATATCTTCAAACGGTACTTGACTAAATTTATCCCGCCATTGGTTTTGAGTGGCAAAAGTCTTATTCCATAACTCATTCGGTGATGGGAAGGTGGAAATTAATCCTTCTTTGCCGGTCTTCATACAGATTTGATAAATTTCTTTTCCGTTACTGGAATATGTCGTATCAAGATGCATCATTTCGGCGTAATTCTTGGCTTGTGCAACGCCTTCCCCAACTTCAAGATCATTACTTTTGGCTTCGACAATAGCAAGTTTACGACTTTTATAAACAAGCACATAATCAGCAATTAACGGCTTAGCGCGGCCACCGCCGGTTTGAATTTTGCCAGCAGTAATTTGGTATTCCCGTAAGACTTTCGTGTCTTCCATAACTCCCCAACCGCTGGCTTTTAGCTTAGGATCGATATATTCGGCTCTGGTTTCGGCTTCATTCATGAGCATCCTCCTACGAGTTCGCCGTTAAAGGCTTTCTGTAATATCGATTTTTTCAGTTCTTCCAAGTCAGTCAATTTTTTCTGGTATACGGCTTCAAGCTTCTTGGTTTCAGCAGAAAGCGCATCGAGCTTGACGACAACTCGATTTTGCTCTAAAAGCACGGGGATGGGGATAATGGATTTCTCAATAAACTCTTTTGAAACTCTCTTATGTCCTACCGCTCCCATCATTCTTTTTGAACCTTCCTGCCGAAATTCCTTACGTGATAAATAGTAATATAAAAACTCTGGCGATAAACCTTTATTTGTTCTAAAAACAATAAACTCACTTGAACCGAAACCAATCCCATTCTTTAAATTACTAGCGATACCCAATTTTCCATTTTCAAAGCATGGGGTTATTTTTGCTAAAAGAACATCCCTGTCAGCAAAGTAAGTATAGCTCCCTTCAACTTCTTTCAACGTTCTTTCTTTTACCGAAACAAACCATTTTTTCTTTATACCTAGGTCTTTCATTGGAACAAAAGAAACAACATCTATATCTTTTAATTTAGTTCGAGCCCCACTTTTCTGTGGTTTAATCTCGCACATTTCAGCCAACCTCTTCTCTTCCCATTCTTTCCCCGAATTCCTAAAAACGCTCTGCAGATACGACTCAAAAAGCTCGCGGGCGTTTCGAAGATTCTTTTCGGCGTTTTCTTTGGTTTGCGCCAATGAGGTAAAGGTCTCATCCAACATGATGACAATCCGTTTTTGTTCGGTTAACGAAGGAAGTGGAATTCTTGCATTTAATATATCTTGTTTTCCAATGTTAATTTGCAATCCTCCGCGCCCTAAACTTTTATAGTAATCGTTAATCTTGGAACTTATTAATACATATCTTAGAAATGGAATGAATATTTTTGTCTGATCGATTTTACATAATTTGCCTACACGTTGATTTAAAAGTAATTTTCTGGTATCTGTCTTTATAATCGTAGGAACTCCGAGTATTTTTGTTTCTGTCGCCATATCTGTCATCGCAATTACAATATCCCCATTATTTAATAAGTAATCCTTGTATTTCTCTCTAAAACTATCTGGTAAATATTTTGGATTATTATCTAAGTCGATTCCTCCTCCTGGCCTGATTTGGCTCATTCTGAAATTCATCGTATTTGACGACTTAATGTAATCTTTGGATCGAAATGCAAAACCATTAAGTAGATCACACATCTCGCCAAGCTTCTTTGTTTCCCAATTTTTCTTCATACTAATTTCCTAATGTTACTCAGAATTTTTACATTTTCTTCATCAAGTCTATTCATTTCATCCAGAATTATTTTAGGTTCCCGCAGAACGGTTTCATTCTTTTTATGTGGATTCTTAACTGATAGATCAAACGTAATTTTATGCACATTAGCCACATTCACAGACCAGGAGTTATCCGAATCGGCTTTAGTTTTCTGCAATTTTACAAAATCCGCTAAATCATTTTCGTTTAATGGATTAGTCTTGCCAAGGTTACGACCAGGATTAAGTTGATAAAACCAAACCTCACGCGTTGGCGCGCCCTTTTCAAAAAAGAGCACTACTGTTTTAACACCTGCACCAGAGAAGGTTCCACTTGGCAAATCAAGGACCGTATGCAAATTACAGCTTTCCAGAAGAAGTTTACGTAAACTGGTAGAGGCATTGTCGGTATTGGAAAGGAAAGTATTTTTAATAACGATACCAGCACGACCACCGGCTTTCAGAAATTTTATAAAGTGTTGAAGAAAAAGAAATGCAGTCTCACCGGTTTTTATGGGGAAATTTTGCTGTACCTCAGCACGTTCTTTTCCCCCAAATGGTGGATTAGCTAGAATTATATCATATCGATCTTTTTCCTGAATATCGAAAAGATTCTCGGTTAGAGTATTAGTATGCACAATATTCGGAGCTTCGATGCCGTGTAAAATCATGTTCATTATTCCGATAATATAGGCGAGTGACTTTTTCTCTTTTCCATAAAAGGTTTTTTTCTGGAGAGTTTCGGCGTCTTTGGTAGTCAGGTTCTTGCTGGTTTTGAGATATTCAAAGGATTCGCACAAGAATCCCGCCGACCCTAATGCACCATCATATATTTTGTTTCCAATTTCAGGCGCAACAACTTTCACGATTGTCTTGATAAGCGGTCGGGGCGTGTAATATTCGCCTCCGTTTCTGCCCGCGTTGCCCATATTCTTGATCTTGTCTTCATACAGGTGTGACATCTCGTGCTTTTCGGAATGGGAACGAAAACGCAGTTGGTCAATCAAATTGAGCGCTTCGCGAAGAGTATAACCACTTTGGATTTTGTTTTTAAGTTCACTAAATATCTCGCCGATCTTATATTCGAGGGTGTTGGCATTTTCAGCATTGATTTTAAACTTTTTTAGATAGGGAACCAGCTTGAGGTCAACAAAGTCTTTGAGATCGTCACCAGTGAGGGCTTTGTGGTAATCAAGCTTACCTTCCTTATTTTTAGGAAAAGCCCAAACTTCCCAACGATACTCCGGGCTTATTATACTTGTATAAGTCTTCCCCATCAGCTTGGCCGCAGTATTCTTATCCTTTTCAAGATCATCCAAATATTTCAGGAAAAGAATCCATGAAGTCTGCTCCACATAATCCAGCTCGCTGCTGCACCCGGCATCCTTGCGTAGGATGTCATCAATATTCTTAAAAGTTTGCTCAAACATTACAACTCCTTTTCATTTTTCAATTATTTTCATTTCCCGATGGACACCATACGTTGATAACTCTGCCTCTAGATTTGCCGCTAAAAGCTACCGAATTATTTAGCTAGTATACCGGTTCTTTGTTATACCTCAGACATCTATATTTATTTTACTATATCACTATTAGCGAATAAAAAATAATATTTTTAATTTTTCTATATCCTTTTTATAATACGACAAAAGGATTATAAAATCCTTCTTTTTTTAAAATATATTTCAAACTTTCCAGTATATAGTTCTTGGTATTTACCCATTATCCAATTATTTTTAAAGCACTTCTTTTTTATCATTTGTTATCCATAAATCCACTAATGCGACATTTTAATATAATGTCGCATTAGTGGATTTACTAATTTTTGTAATTATATTTTGTATCTCATTTTTTATTTTTCTATTATGCGCATAGTCAATCATTCCTGCCATGTTAATCCGATAATTAAGAATTATATTGGAAACAATTTTTGTATATTCTTCTTTATCTATAAGACTAATCTTTTTCATTTCCATAAATAAATCAACAAGTATTTTTTCTATCTTTGTCAGATTTTTTTCTTTAGAAATACGAGAAGAAACAGAGGGTCTTAATATAATAGTTTTTATTTTTAGGTCAACAAATTTTTCTGCTTCAATTTTAGAAGGATTAAGATAGATATGATAATAATTTTCGGTTAAGAAATCTCTTAGAGTAGATAGAAAATCTTTATCAGTATAGATGAAAGTTACAAATTGGCTGGGTAAATGATGGAAGAATCCTTTTAGTTGTTCGGTGCTCCAGCAAGAAAATTCAAGAAGGGGAAACTTTTCTATTAATAATTTTATAATTTTTGCGGTAGGTTCTATATTCAGCTCAAATTCTTTTTGGATATTAGAATACCATCCTCTGCCTGCAGGATATATAACTTCATTTTTTTTAAGAAGGTAAAGATATTTTTTTAAAGTATATTCTTCGAATTTAATTCCCTTTTCAGTAAAATATCTTTTTAAGTCTTTGATATAAAAATAATATTTATCTTTTGCGTAATCAATAATAGATTCTTTAATGGTGATGTTCGCCATCATTTCTCCTTTGCCATTTTATCTGTATAATGAACGTGTTAATTTATAAGGTTCGCTCGTTTTTATTTTATTTTCCATTGCCCGCCTCTATCAGGACCAATTCTCTCTAATATTCCTTTTTCCTGCATTTTCTTAAGATGATACTTAATTCCATCCTCGCTTAGGCCAATTACCTCCGCGAGTTCTTTTCGACTTATTTCTGGACTTTTTTCAATCAAGGCAATAATTTTCTGGGTAGTTTTCTGGGTAGTCTTCTGGGTAGTTGGAAAAGTTATTTTATAATAATCAAAATCTCCCTCTATTGCTGGTTTTATTCCATAATGCTGTTCCCATCCTTCAATCATTTTATGGAAACCACTGCCTATACTTTCTGCTAATCTAATGAATCTGAATATTTTGGCAATTATGGGATTTCTCGGCAGAGAAAAATCTTCTTCTAAAATATATTCTATTTTTTTAGGGAGTGATCCGGGATTAAAAAATTCAAATCTGTCTGAAAATACTCTAATCCTTGGGTTTGCCCGGCTAAAATAATCAGTATGGATGATAAGATTAACCAGCGCTTCTCTAAGTGCTTGCAGGTGTTCGGGGTTATCATCTCTGAAACCCGAAACCATTTTAAATGGTATATCAATTTTTTTAGGAAATCTCTCGTAAATATCAAAAAAAGTAGTCCATAGATTTTGTTCGCTGGAAATTCTAAAATTATACCTCGTTGGAGCATCTTCATAAGAGAGGCCGGAGATTTCTAAATATTCAATCCTGTAATTGGTTATTGTTTCCATAAGTAAATCTTCTGTTCCAAAAACCAGCAACCCCCCAAAAGTTACTTTAGAATTTACTAGAACACCTAATTTATGTAAAAATTCTGAATGAGTTAGTTCATTATATCTATGCCCGGGATTAATATTCATGAAATAATTTCGATATTTTTCAATGGATGTTTTATCCAAATCTTCTAAATGATATTTTGAAATTTCTTTGTCCTTTTCTCCATAGGAAGAATTTCTGTAAAAAGATTCTATTTCTTCCTGGGTTGCTCTTTGGTCTCCACTTGCGGTTCTAATAAAGGTATTTTTTTGAGAATTAAAATAAACAGGTTTTTCTCTTGGCGATTGTTGGGAAATATAAAAAGCCAAAACAGTATTGCCATTAAAGTTGTATTTTTTGGATTTTACAGTTATTTTTCTATTAAATTTTGTTCCATTACGTAAAATAGTAGTAAAATCTTGCTCAATCTTTTCAGGATTAGAAACTCCTAATATGTCATAAAATTTACCTTTTTTACTAACACCGAAAATTAACCACCCTCCGGCAGTATTTGAAAATGCTGAAACGGTGTCCCAGGCGTTTTTGGGTATTTCTGATTTTGCTTCTTTTACTTCAAAATCTTCCCACTCAATATCTTCTAATTTTTTAATTAGTTCAGTTTTGTCCATTAAAATTCTCCTTAAAAAGTTCGGATTTCATAAATTTATATTTTATTCTATTTTCGTTTTACATTTGGTAAAGTTGTGAGAACCCCGAATTTCATTATAGAACGAATCATTCAAGTTCTCTTAATATCTTATCATCAAGATTTATGATTAGTCTCCACTTAGCGCTTTTTAAACCCTTATCGGGCATGGTGGGATCCAACAAAAGATAATTTCTAATATTTAATTTCGGAAGTTTTATTTTTACATTTAATAGCTCACATAGATAACCTAATCTTCTTAAAACTCCAGAATTTCCAATGCGTTGAACATAATCTTCGAGTTTTTTTCGATTAAATTTATTATTTTTTAAAGCTTTAGCTACTTCAATAATTCCTCCGCAATATTGTGGTTTATCCAGGCAATCAATCATCGTTTTTTCTTTATCCGTAATATTTATTTTGGTTTCTTCTATCCATTCTTTTCTGATTCCAAATACTTTCTCTTTTTTGATTTTTACTATTTTATACTGCACTCCAAAAACTTCAGGATTAGTATTAAATTTTCGGGCAATGGTTTGGATAAAAACAGTCGTGGGAATTTGCTCAGTTAGGCCATAATAATTAAGAGCACTCCAATAAGCAATAGTATATGGTTCTACCAACAAAGAGCCGATGACAAATTCATGCAAAGTATATTTTCCTTTTTCAGCTCCAAGAGGAATAATTAGGTATTTTCCTTTTTTAATACGTTCAATTGCACCACTTTGCTGTAATCTATATAATACCTTTTGTAAACTTTTTGTAGATAGATTACTCATTTTTAATGCATCATTAAAAGTAAAAGCATTCCCCTCTTTAGCTAATAAGTTTAATAGATCAACTCTTCTCATCTTATTATATGATACTCCTTTTTTTAGTCCTCTTTAATGTATCATATTGAGACTTATTATGCAATAAAAAATGCTTTTTTTAGTAAATTCAATAATTGAATTTATATAAATTTATGAGAAATATCATGGTTTTATTTTGAACAATGTACGTTCAGTTTACTGAACGTTAATTACTATTCCCCCTTCTTCCATTTCTTCCATTCGAGGTTGGCGAGTTCTGATGTTTGGGTGAAATCTTGTGGTTCTTTAGATCCTCCCGGTTCTTCTCATAAAATAATGGATTCCCGCATGCGTGGGAATGACATAAAGAGGAGCGGGAATACAAAAGAAGAATGTCCCCCATGATTCCTGTTTTAGAAAATAGTCAAGACCTTTTTCGATTATACCAGATAATAGTCAGGTTAGATCAGAGAGATATTCCTGATAGACAGGCGAGACGACTATCCTACGGTTGGGCTTGGGATTGCCGCGCTCCCTTCGGTCGCTCGCAATGACATGGAGAAAAGTTTTTTAAAATATTTGTTGCAATTGGGAAAAGAAGTGGGGTAAAATAGGTTTACGAATTTTTGTTCGCACCTGCTAATTTAGACATATTTTTAATAAATGATTAGAAAGGAAGGAAGTAAATTGTTCAAAAAACCGATGAAGATGAGGATGCCACTTACGTTCAGATAACCTGTCATTTATATAGAATAAGAAGGGGCATCCTAAAAATTATTGGTAATAATAAAAAGAATAAAGAAAGGGTCAAAGATATTTTAAAAGTAATTTCTCGAAGGGGAATTATGTTGAATTTAGAAGAAGATAAATTAAAAATAAATTGATTTTTTGACTTTTTTGTCTCATTTAAAATAAATTTTGCTTCAATTTTTAAAAAAATAATAATTATTTTCTTATTTAAAATCCAGGTAACCATTGTGTTGTCTGGATTTTTTTTATTCTTCCCAATATTAAATGAGGTAAATAAAAAATAAACAAAAAATCCATAAAAAATAAACAGAAAAGTTATTACAAGAAAAAATATTTATGTTGTAATGATATTGGTCGACCAACCGGATGAGTCGTTAGCCAGAAAAAATAAGAAACTAAAGAAGTGGGCTAAAAACTATAAAGCAAAATACAGTAATGAGTAACAAGTAATAAGAAAAGGGGTAGGAATAAATGCAAAGAAAAATGCAGAACAAGCAGAACATTCCGGGCGAAGAAAAAAAAGAAGGCTACATCATTGTCCCCAACTGCTTCTTAAAGAAATGGGTCAGGGTATTAGGGGTAGGTCCAGTCGTCCTCTATCAGGAACTGCTTACTTACTGCCATAAAGGAAAGACTATCGCCTGGCCTACCATAGATTCCCTTTGTCATGAGATGGGGATAGCTAAAACTACCTTACTCCGATACCAGAATACTTTACTTAGATTTGGTCTGATTAAAAATATCAGTCGGGGTAAATCTACTACCGGTCATTATAAAAATAATATCTACCAGATTACCTCTCTTGAAGAGCTCATAGAGTGTCCGGATCATGACAAAATCATCGATTTCCTTGGTAGCAAAATGAAACCTGATAGGTATCAAAATGATACCTATGTTGGTAGCAATGTGAAACTTTCTTTGGTATCAAATCGCTACCCTAACAATAGCAATCTTAACATTACCAATACAACAACAGCAAAAGAGGGAGATGTTGCTGCTGATTTTAAAAAATTAAAAGAGAAAGGAGAAGAAAAGATGAGAGCAATAAGAGAGCAGATGGTTGAATTAGATTTCAAGGAGGCATTTATTGAGAAGATATTAAAAGAATATTCGGTGAAAAAGATTAAAGAGAACTTAGATTTGCTGTTGGAGAGGAAAAATATCCAGAGCCCTGCCGGCTGGCTGATGGCTGCACTGAAGCATGATTACCGGGGAGAGGAGCAGGAGTATCAGCCAACACCTCACCCCCACCTTAATCCTCCCCCCTCAAGGGGGAGGAGAGATGAAGAATTAATTCCTCAATCCCTATCCCCCTCTCCCCTGGAGGGAGAGGGTCAGGGTGAGGGGGATAAAATCCTCTCCACTGAAGAAGCGGTAAAACGCTTTCGACTTCTAAGGCATCAACTAGCGACCAACGACTATTTTAGAAAGGAGGAAATTTAGAATGGAATTAAAAAAACTGATCACAAAAGCAAAAAAGAAAGACCTAAAAGCCATGGAGGAATTGTTCAATCAATTTAAACCCTTGTTGAAATCGAGGGCCAAAAGATATTCCCGAATGGGATTAGCCTATGAAGATGTTTTTCAACAGGGGGCGCTGATTTTTATCCTGGCAGTCTATGAATATAAAAAAGAGCCCCCTACTACCTTTGCCGGTTATATGAAAAAGAGAATTGATTGGGGTTTGTGGATGTATTATCGGAAATACCTAAAACAAC
>DASRME010000445.1:0-8780 GCA_035648095.1 Atribacterota bacterium
CCCGGTTTTTCTCTAATTACCTTCAGAGAAAGAAATAGAGCAAACATAAGGGCAATGATGCCACTTAAGGGAATTAACAGTTCAATTTGCATATATTATCATTTCCTTTCTTTTTATTTATATTTCATTTCATTTTTAAGTGTATAGGGGTGTATTCAATACACCCCTATAATTTTTAGCTTAAATTTTTTATATTTTGTATTTTTTAATTCCCACTATAAACCATTTTCTATCATTCTTAAATTGGAGAATTATTTTTATTTTTTTCTTTTATTACCGCTTGAGCAGCTGCCAACCGGGCAATAGGCACTCTAAAAGGCGAACAACTCACATAATTCAATCCGGCAGAATGGCAAAATTCTACCGATTGTGGTTCTCCGCCATGTTCTCCACAAATACCTACCTCTAAGTTAGGACGGGTTTCCCTTCCTAATTTTGTACCCATCTTAATTAATTTTCCAACTCCTTCGCGATCTAAAACTTCAAAAGGATTTTCTTCTAATATTTTATCAGCAACATATTTTAATAAGAATTTTCCTTCAGCATCATCCCTACTGATACCAAAAGTTGTCTGAGTCAAATCATTGGTACCGTAAGAAAAGAATTCAGCATCTTCTGCTATCTTATCAGCAGTCAAGGCGGCACGTGGTAATTCAATCATGGTACCAACTTTATATTCTAATTTTACCCCAGCAGATTTTATCTTTTCATCGGCAATTTTTCTGGTTCTTTTACATATCGGTCTAAATTCGTTTATATGACTTACCAGGGGAATCATTATTTCAGGTTTTACCTTAATACCTTTTTTAGTCAGCTCTATGGCAGCCTCTATAATAGCTTCAACCTGCATATCGTATATTTCCGGATATAATAAGCCTAATCTACATCCTCTAAGTCCTAACATGGGATTCATTTCGTGTAAAGATTTAATTATTTCCAACAACTTTTCCTTCTTGGCAAGTTCTGCTAAATCACTGTTTTTTAATTTTAAAGTAGTGACTTCTATTAAAGTATCTTCCAGGTTGGGTAAAAACTCGTGAAGCGGTGGATCGAGAAGTCTGATAATCACCGGTAATCCTTCCATAGCTTTTAAAATACCCAAGAAATCACCCTTCTGCACAGGCAGTAATTTTTCTAAGGCCTCTGCTCTGCTTTTTAGGGTATCGGCCATAATCATTTTTTGTACAATAGGTAATCGATCTTGTTGCATAAACATATGCTCTGTTCTGGTAAGTCCTATACCCTCTGCTCCTAATTCTCTGGCTTTTTGTGCATCTTCCGGGGTATCGGCGTTAGCGTACACACCCAAACGTTTTATTTTATCGGCCCAAGATAATAATGTTTCAAATTCTTTACTCATTTTTGGCTCAATAGTAGGAACTTTCCCTAAAAATACTTCTCCTGTTCCTCCATCTATCGTGATAAAATCACCTTTTTTTATTGCTATGTCGTCAATAGATATTTTTTCTTTTTTTACATCAATATTCAAAGCACTACAACCGGCTACACAAGCCTTTCCCATACCTCTTGCTACTACCGCTGCATGACTGGTCATGCCACCTCTGCTGGTAAGGACGCCCTGTGCTTCAACCATTCCATGTATATCATCAGGAGTTGTTTCCGTTCTTACTAATATTACCTTTTCCCCTTCTTTCCCTAATTCTTCTGCTTCATCTGCAGTAAAGATCACTTTGCCATAGGCAGCTCCCGGAGAAGCAGGTAATCCTTTGGCAATGACTTTAGTTTTAGCGTTTGGATCTATTCTTTTATGTAACAGTTGATTTAATTGATTGGGCTCTATCCTTAAAATAGCTTCCTCTTTATTTATTATTCCTTCTTCTACCATATCTACCGCAATCTTAAGAGCAGCTTGAGCAGTTCTTTTTCCTGTTCGGGTTTGCAACAAGTAAAGCTTTCCTTTTTCTATGGTAAATTCGTAATCTTGAACATCCCTATAATGTTTTTCTAAAAGTGTCACTATCTTAATAAGTTCTTTGTATACTTCGGGCAAATCGTTTTTGAGATTAGATAAAGGTATAGGTGTTCTGATACCTGCAACCACATCTTCTCCCTGGGCATTCAGAAGATATTCTCCGTAATATTCTTTTTCTCCGGTAGAAGGATTTCTGGTAAATCCAACCCCTGTTCCTGAATCTTCTCCCATATTGCCAAAAACCATCTCTTGAATATTTACTGCTGTTCCCAAATCATCAGAAATTTTATTAATCCTCCGATAAGTTACTGCCCTTTTAGTATTCCAGGAATTAAATACAGCATCTATGGCAGTTTTTAATTGTAACTCTGGATTTTGAGGAAAATCTTTCCCGGTCTCTTTTTTGACGAGTTTTTTATATCCTTCTACTAATTCTTTCAGCCCTTCACAGTTAATTTCCGTATCTAATTTTACTTGATATTTCTCTTTTATCTCTTCTAAAAGATGTTCAAACTTATCATGTTCGATACCTAAAACTACATTTCCAAACATCTGTATAAAACGTCGATAACTATCATAAGCAAAACGTTCATTTTTTGTGTTGTGGATAATCCCTTGAATAGTAGTATCATTTAATCCTAAATTTAGAACGGTATCCATCATGCCGGGCATGGAAATTGCAGCACCGGATCGCACGGAAACCAATAATGGGTTTTCAGGATCTCCTAATTTCTTTTTAGATACTTTCTCTAACTTTTTTAAATGGTCTTTTATTTGGCCTTCTAACCCTTCCGGGTACTTTTCACCATTTTCATAATATTCGATACAAGCTTCTGTACTTATAGTAAATCCCTGAGGAACAGGAACTCCTATTCGGGTCATTTCTGCCAGACCCGCACCCTTTCCTCCTAAAATGGATTTCATATCCCCTTTTCCTTCATTAAAAAAATAGACATATTTCTTCATATCTATTCATCCTCCTTTTTTATAATTTTAAGTATATTTGTGGTAATGTCTTCTACGGCCATATTGGTCATGTTAATTATCGGACAACCGATTTTTTTATAAATATTATCTGCATATTTTAACTCTTTAATTACTCTTTCTTTTTTATTATATACACCCTCATCGGGCAGTCCCAATGCCTTTAACCGCTCACTTCTTATCTCTATTAATTTATCCGGATCTATGGTTAAACCAATTACTTTCTCCGGCGGCAAATTAAATATTCCGGCTGGAGGTTCAAATTCAAAATCTAATACTATATTGGCTACCTTTATCCCTTTATGAGCAAGATACATACTAAGTGGTGTTTTTGAAGTTCGAGAGACCCCTAATATTATTAAATCTGCTTTGGATAATTCCAATTCTCCCTGACAGGCATCGTATTTCACCGCAAATTCCATTGCTTCCATTCTTTTAAAATACTCTTTATCTATTTTCCGAATAATTCCCGGTTCTAATTTAGGTGTAATTTCGCTTATCCTTTCAATGTTTTCCATAATCGGACCAAACATATCGAAGGAAACGACAGATTGCTTTTTAGATTCCTCTTTTATAAATAATCTTAATTCTGGTTTTACAACAGTATAGACTATAAAACTTTTTTCTTTATTGATTTGATCTATTATCCCTTTAATATCTTTAATGGATTCAATGTGAGCAAACAGTTTTAACTTAATATCGTCAGAATTAAACTGACTAAGTGCAGCATGTACTACAGTTTGTGCAGTTTCACCGGTAGAATCAGAAATGATATAAACGGTAGGATTAAATTTAGTGCTTCCCATAATTATTCCCTCCTCTCTTTTACAGAAACAATCCTGGATAAATCAGCTACCTGATTGAACAATATTCCTATTTTCTTGATAAGTGCGACCCTATTTATTCTGATGTCATTATCTTTGTCCATTACCAGTACCTGGTCAAAAAACTCGTCAACCGGTTCACATAAATCTCCTAATAAGTTAAGTGCTTCCTTGTACTCATTGTTACAAATTAATTTCTTTATTCGCGGATAAATATCTTCATAATGATGAAATAAATTTAACTCTGCTTTTTCTTTTAAAAGAAATTTATTAATTTCTGCTTCTTCACTATTTTTCGATAAATTTAATACTCTGCTTGATGAAATGAGTATCTTTCCAAAAACGGGGAGATTATAAAATTCCTCAATAGATTTTATTCTATGTTTAATGTCAACGACATCCCCGCTATTCTCGATAGCTAAAACAGCATCGATTATATCATAAGGAATCCCATCTTCCAAGAAAATATTTTTTATTCTTTGTTTAAAAAAAAGTAATATCTGAGATACAATCTCATTTTCATCAATTTTTAATTCTGATGCAACGCTTGCTTTATATAATGATAAAGATTTTTGAATAATATCTTTCAATGAAATTTTCAGATTATTTTCTAAAACGATTGCAATTTCCCCACGAGAATGTCTTCTCAATCCATAAGGGTCTTGTGATCCTGTTGGCGTTAAACCTATCAAGAAACAACCAACAATATTATCAATTTTATCAGCAATCCCTAAAATTATACCACTTTTAGTCCTCGATAATCTATCCCCCGAAAAACGTGGGAGATAATGTTCAAAAATAGCTTCTGCTACCTCTTTTCTTTCATTAGATAAAATCGCATATTCTTTACCCATTGTTCCTTGTAATTCTGGAAATTCTTTTACCATTTCAGTAACCAAATCTGCTTTGCACAAATGAGCAGATCTAAAAAGGTCTAGTTTCACTTTCTGTTCAACTTGTAAACAATCTGCAATGTAGTCACAGAGCAATTCTAATCTCTTTGTTTTATCAAAAAGGTTCCCTAGATTTTCTCGGAATATAACATTTTTTAATTTATCTACTCTCTTCTCTAAAGAATTTTTTTGGTCTTCCTGATAGAAAAATTTAGCATCTTCCAATCTGGCTCTGAGAACATTTTCGTTGCCTTCTTTAATTTTAGAGGCATACTTCTTGGAATTATTAATAATTACAATAAATAAAGGAAGCAGTTCGCCTTTATTTTTAAAAACAGGAAAATATTTTTGATGTTTTTCCATAACTATGATTAAAACATCTTTGGGTAATTCTAAATACTTCTTATCATAATTTCCCAAAATAGCATTAGGGTATTCAACTAAATATACTATTTCTTTTAACTGTTTTTCATTTATTATATTTTCTCCATGAATTTCCTTAATTATCTTTTTTACATCTGTTTTAATAATATTCTCTCTAATTTGGGGATCAATGATTACATATTTCTTTTCTATCTTACTGAAATATTCCTGAGTAGAAGATATCTTGATTTTTTCAGGTGCCAAAAGTCTATGACCATAAGTTATATTTTCTGAATTTAAACCCTCTAAATCAAACTTGATTGTTTCTTTTCCGTATAGGGCAAGTATCCATCTTATAGGGCGGATAAATCGTAATGATTTTTCTTCCCAGCGCATCGATTTTGGAAAGGGCAAACTTTTTATTAATTTAGGAAACATCTGTGATAATATGCCAATGGTTAGCTGGCCTTCTTCGAATTTAAGGGCAAAAAGATATTTCCCTTTTTCGGTATCTTCGACCATTAAATCCTCAACATTTACTCCCTGGCTTTGAGCAAACTTTAGGGCAGGTTTTTGAGGTTTAGAATCTTTATTGTAAGCAATTGAATAGGCAGGCCCTTTAATTTTTTGAGAAATGTCTTCCTGTTTTTCCTTCATTTGGAAGATATATAATATTAATCTTCGGGGAGTGCCATAAACCTTTATTTCTTTATAATTTATTCTGGCCTCTTCTAAATATTTTTGTGCTAACTGATTTAAATCTTTTAGGGCATTCTCCATATACTGCGCCGGTATTTCTTCAGTTCCAATTTCTAAAATTACATTCTCCATTAAATTTATCCTCTGCCTGATCTTTTATTGCTTAATTAAGGGAAAACCTAGTTCTTCCCTCTGCTTTACGTATTCTTCTGCACATAATCGGGAGATATTTCTTACCCGGGAAATATATCCTGTTCTTTCTGAAACACTAATTGCTCCTCGAGCATCTAATAGATTAAAAGTATGGGAGCATTTTAATATATAATCATATGCCGGCAAAGGCAGCTCTATTACTATTAATCTTCTGGCTTCTTTTTCATATATATTAAAGAGGTTAAATAACATTGGTATGTCTGCTTCTTCAAAGTTATACTTAGACTGTTCTACTTCTGCTTGATGGCGTATGTCTCTATAAGTAATATTTTTACCCCATTTTAAGTCAAAAACATTACTCACATCCTGGATAACCATACCTAATCTCTCTAACCCATAGGTTATTTCTACCGGAATAATGCCTAAATCAAGCCCGCCAGCTTGTTGAAAATAAGTAAATTGAGTTATTTCTAAGCCATCTAACCATACTTCCCAGCCTAATCCCCAGGCACCCAGGGTGGGGGCTTCCCAATCACCTTCAATAAATCGTATATCATGCTCTTTTCTTGATATCCCCAAATTTTCTAAACTTTTAAAATAAACATCCTGCACATTTTCGGGAGAAGGTTTTAATAGAACCTGGAATTGATAATGTTGTTGCACTCTATTGGGATTTTCCCCATAACGTCCATCAGCGGGCC
This sequence comes from Atribacterota bacterium, assembly GCA_035648095.1. GTDB lineage: Bacteria > Atribacterota > Phoenicimicrobiia > Phoenicimicrobiales > Phoenicimicrobiaceae > Sediminicultor. The sequence continues at coordinate 6,551 of DASRME010000445.1, forward strand.
TGCGAGATGGTTCAACATAAGCTACTTTCCATGGTTCGGGACCTAATACCCTTAAAAAAGTAGTTGGGTTCATTGTCCCTGCACCTTTTTCCGTATCATAAGGTTGTTGAATAATACAACCCTGTTTCCCCCAATATTTTTGTAAATTTAAAATTATCTCCTGAAAATCCATATTAACATCTCTTTCCTGCAATTATAAATAAAATTCCCTCTCATAGAGATTTTCTGAAAACCTATCGTCTATTAGAGAGAGGGACTACATTTTCTTTGTTAATATATCAAAATCGGCATTAATTGTCAATGTAACTAAATATAGTATCGAGTTAAAAAAGCGAAAGAAAAGATAAGAAAAGTAGCATTTTTCTTTCTATCTAACTACTTCACTAAAATTTACACTAAAACATATATTAAATACATTTTTATGTGATACAACGAGCAATAAATTCTCATAACCAGAAGAACCGCTCTCTAATACACTTGATAGTTAAGCAACTAATTAATCCTAAGCGAGATACGAGATACGAATTTAGCCAGCTAAAAGAATTTCAAAAATCTATCTGTTTTAAAACTTTTTTCCGAATGATAAGCTATAAATAAATCACTTATTTTCTCTAATTCTTTTATTTTATCATCGGGAATGGTAGCGTTTGAAATAGTAGATAAAGGAGTAATTAGTATTTTCCTTACTAATTTATTAAAATAAATAGAAACTTTAACACAGGCTTCTTTATCTTTAACTATGCAATGATTGCATACCAGTCCGCCTTCTTTTATATTAAAATACATCTCTTTTTGGTCTTCTATACTCTTATTACATCTGCAACAATAATTAAGTGAGGGTTTATATCCTAAAATTGACATAATTTGCCATTTAAAAGATAAGTTCAGTAATTTTGGGTCATTAGTCTCCCTCAAATAATGTAAAACTTCTTTGAGTAAATTAAACAGACCAATATTTACCTCCCGCTCTTCGGTTAATTTATTAATTAACTCCACACAGTTGGCGGCAAATGCAAATTTAATAACTTCTTTGCTCGTAGTGAAAAAGGATTCCAATATTTCGGTCTGACTAACAATATCAATGTTTCTACCTTTGTGAATTAAAAAAATAGAGAGAGTTAATATTTCCAAACTGCTTCCAAATTTACTTTTTGTCTTTCGGACTCCTTTGGCAATAGCGGTAATCTTGCCATAATTTTTGGTATATATAGTAACAATTTTATCAGCTTCTTCATATTCCGTACTTTTTAGAACTATACCTTCCGTTTTATACAACATAGTATTAAAAAATCCCCACTATAAAAGATCGTTTTTACCAAATGCCTCGGGAAGCAATGCTTTTATTTTTTTAATCCTAACATCTCCCTTTAAATTCGCCATAATCAAGGGAATATCTTCACTAAATTCTGATATTACCTGTCGGCAGGACCCACAGGGAGAGCAGGGTTTATCTGTATTACCAATCACAGCGATAGCTTTAAATTTAGTTGAGCCCTCTGAAATAGCTTTAAAAAAAGCCACTCTTTCTGCACATATGGTCAAACCAAAAGATGCATTCTCGATATTGCAGCCAGAAAATATTTTACCATCATCGCAAAGAACAGCCGCTCCTACTTTAAATTTAGAATAGGGAGTATAGGCCTTTTTTCTGGCCTTTTCTGCTTCCTTAATTAATTTCTCATATTCTTTTTTCACCTTATCTCACCTTCCTTTATTTAAACCACACTTTTGTTTCTTCGGATACTAAATGTATCCATATATTACCCTGATTCAAATTTAATATTTTCCCCTGGTCATCATAATATATGGTTGGTTGGTCTTTAGACTTCTTAATCCATTTGGATAGAAAATAATTTCCTCCAAAAAATATCTTGGCAATTCCTTCCCCCACCATCTCTATTTCCATTCTTCCCTCATTATCTCCAGAGATTTCTTTAATCGGAACATATTGAATGATTATATTGGAGATACCCACGGGCTCTAAAGTTTTACTATCTCGATGAGGCTTAGAATTTATATATCTTAAATAGGTATTAGTGCTGACATTATATTCATAAGATAGGGCATATTTTTGGTGATACTGAATCGCAATTTTGGTAGTATTGCCTCCTGATAAATTTAGTGTTCTTAGATTAAGTAAATTGTTATCCAAATTTACCTTATCCTGAAAACCCATTTTTCTACTCTTTTCTCTTATGTTTTGGGTATTAGTAAAAAGATTTATCCATCC
>DASRME010000446.1:0-2800 GCA_035648095.1 Atribacterota bacterium
ATAATATGCATCCTAAAATATTACTTATACAATTTTATATTTCTCTAGCTGTTATTACAAAATATTTTATAGGTTTTTAAAAAAATTAACATTATATTGAAAGTATATAGGTTTTAAAGATAAATTTCAAATAATACTATACTATGCCCCACCAAGACTGACACTAATCTGGCTTCTGATGCCTTCTTCCCCTTTAGAGATGGGGTAGACGAGGCGGCCAAAGCGGGAGTAACCGCCATTATCCAACCCGGTGGGTCGAAGCGAGATGAGGAAGTGATCAAAGCAGCCAACGGACATAATCTGGCCATGGTCTTTACCGGTACAAGATGTTTTAAGCATTAACTGAAAACTTTTCTTCCAAAAAAGCAGGACTTTTAACAAGTAATACAGTATGTAGATATATACTAACCTACTAATGCAAAATAATTATGAATAGTATCGATAATTAAAAAAGGAAAATATTAATGCCGGAAAATAAGGAAATAGTTATCTATACCACACCGGATGGAAGAGAAACCTTTGAAGTAAATTTAAAAAAAGATACCGTTTGGCTTTCTCAAAAGCAGATGGCAGAATTATTTGAAAAAAACACTGATACTATAGGATTACATATAAAAAATATTTTTTCTACTAAAGAATTAGATAGAAAATCAACTACCGAGGATTACTCGGTAGTTCAAATGGAAGGGAATAGGAAAGTTAACCGTAAAATAAAATTTTATAATCTGGATGTAATTATCTCTGTCGGTTACCGGGTAAATTCCAAACGTGGCACCCAATTCCGCATCTGGGCTACCCATGTCTTAAAAGAACACTTAATCAAAGGTTATACTATAAATGAAAAAAGAATGCGCGAAGACCGGGCGAAGTTAGCAGAATTTCAAAAAACCTCAAGAATTATGGAAAGACTCCTGCAGAATAAAGCCTTAGATTCAAAAGAAGCTACCGGGTTATTAAAAGTGATCCTTGATTATCAAAAAGCCTTGCATTTACTGGATGAATATGATTTGCAAAAATTAGAGATAAAAAAAGTTACTACTCAGGAGATATTTAGAATTAGCTACCAAAAAGCCCGCTATGAATTAGAACACCTGAAAAGCCATTACCCCTCCGGATTATTTGGTTTGGAAAAAGACCAATCTTTTTCCGGTTCTATCGGTGCAATATATCAGACTTTTGATCAAAAAGATCTCTACCCCAGCATTGAAGAAAAAGCTGCTCATCTCTTGTACTTTGTGGTTAAGAATCATTCTTTTATCGATGGAAATAAGCGAATTGCTGCCTCTTTATTCTTATGGTTTTTAAATGAAAATAAAATTTTATATAAAGAGGATGGCGGTAAGCGTCTTGCAGATAATGCCCTGGTGGCTTTAACCTTACTTATCGCTGAAAGCAAAGCAGAGGAAAAAGATACTATCGTCAAAGTCATTGTAAATTTGATCAATCAAAATAATTGAGAAAGAATATTTGAAAAGTAATGGTCGAATTCATAGGTCCCGTTTTGTCATCGTGAACCCTGATTTGTAAGGGTGCTGTAATTTCAACAAACTAACTAATTTAATCGTTAGATTAGCCCGTCGGAAGATTGGTAGATTATTTTTAATCGGTAAATTGATTAATCAATATATTTGAATTTTAACTTATTAGTTTATCAATTGAATTTATTAGCAAGGGTAGACTTTGTGTCTACCCTTGCTAATTTATATCATTCCCACTCCTTTGTTCCCTCCCCCTTGAGGGGGAAGGACTAAGAACCTTTACCTACAAAATAAAACTTTCCCTAAAAAGAAGGACTTTTAGAATAAATGTGGTATAGTATATATAATATATAATTTAATATCATAACCTGTATGAGGGTAACAGGAGAGACCTTTTCTTTTATACAAAAAAAGAAAAGGAGCCGAAGAGGTAAGATACCAAAAGTATCCAAACTTTCAGGCAAAAAGACCGTTACCGGACAGAACTCTGGAGAGCTTTATACTAAAAAGCACCGAAGGGGCAATTTCTAAGATTTAGGAAAACCCATACAGAGTTTACTAAAAGAGCTATTTCCTAATTTTCTAGGAAGAATCTTTCAGGTAAAAAGGACAGAGCAAGAAAGAAATATAATTATTTTCTTGCTCTGTCCTTTTTACTTTTATAAAATATTTTAGAAAAACATAGAAAATAATGGTTTTGATTTTTAGGGTTAGATATGTCAAATGTTGAGACCTGACCCCTTTATCTTATTTGATGTAGATGATTAAGGGTAGAATAAATCAAAAAAGTGAATCATTTTTATCTTTCACTATCTATGGAGAAATTATATGCTCAAACTCGACAAAGAAACAAAAGATGTTTTAGAAAATGCTAAGCTATTATTGCGCATGGAAATGAAAAATGTAGGTTATCTTTTAAATGAAATTGGAAATAAAGATAATTCGATTGCAAAAGTTACTGGAGCGAATGTTTTTGCTGCGGGCTCAGAAATGTTAGTTCTCCAAATATTAGAAAATCTAGATAGAAGTTTTTTGTTAATTTCAATAATTGCTTTAAGGACATTATTTGAAAATTATATCAATGTACATTATATCTATCATCATCCAAAGCATCTCGAAGATAAAGAATGGGCAGAGGTACTTTGCAAGGATTATATAAAGAGAACCATAGATCCTTATTCCCAAAAAAACAGAATTGGAGAAAAATCACTTTATCAAAGAGCTAAAGTAATTAACGCTGAAGATCTCAGCGTTAATTACTTTAGCTCTTTGATAAAGTGATTTTTCTCCAATTCTGTTTTTTTGGGAATAAGGATCTATGG
>DASRME010000447.1:0-2818 GCA_035648095.1 Atribacterota bacterium
CCCCATAACTGTAGTTGCACAGGGTGCGGCAATTTTTGCAGCAGCTCAACTTGTATCATTAGAGCCATATGAAACCGATAGAGATTTTTCTAAGGTGTTTGTCAAACTTGCCTATAATCCTATGACTACAGAGATAGAGCCTGCAGTCGGAGGTAGAATTTTTCCATCTAAAGAAAATAAGGCTTTACCGAAGGGTATACGCGTTCAAATTAATAGTGCAAGCGGAGATTGGGATAGCGGGTTGATAGAAACAAAAGATAACGCTTTCTTTACCAATGTCACTCTTCGGGAGAAAATAGTAAATACCTTCAAACTATCCCTTTTTGATAAGCTGGGGAATAAAATAGGGGTTGAGCCAGATTCTTTTACCATTACTCAGGGTATGTCTCCAGCAGAGCCACCGCTGATACGTTCAATAGGTGTAGAATTGGAAGATGGTATATTTGACAAGCATTTGAGTAAAGGAGACCGCTTGCCGGTAAGAGGTAAGCTATTTGTTTATCACACTACCAAAACAGTAAATCCCGGAGAAGATAAAAATGCACTTTATATATATGTATGGGAAGGTGAGAGCAACATCGCAGATAGAAATCGACGTGTTGGAACATTAATAATTACCGGAAGTAAAGTCAAGAGGACTCTTCCCGAAGGTAGCGATATAGAAATAATCTTAAGTGTGGATCAGTCAAGACATGTTACAGCGGAAGCTTTTTGTCCCTTACTAGATCAGAAATTTAGCGAGGTATTAGTCGATATTATTGCTCCGAAATTAGAGCCGGAAATAATTACAGCAGATCTCAATAACGAAGAAAGTAGGTTCGATAAAATTAAACAAGAAGTGTATCATGTAAAGGATAAGAATATTGAACAGGAATTTTCGGAGGAGGGAGTGAACAAAGAAATAAATGAAATAAGAAATGATATTCAAGCTGCAAAAGGCGGTGACCCTGATGCTATGGAAAAAGCCGGTCGGGGCATTAACGAATTAAAACAAAAATTGGATTCTATAGATTCTCTATTAGAATGGCCTATTGCCTTAAAGCGATATACCTTTATTATTGATGAATGTAAAGATACTGTCAGTGAATATGGAAATGACGAGGATAAAGACCAATTGGAAACCCTTGAGAAAGAAGCAAAGAAAGCGATCGGTAATAAGGATCTTTTGCGACTTAATAAAATTACTGAGGAAATAGGTACTACTAGATGGGCTGTATTATTCAGAATAAATGATTTTTGGATTAATGCATTTCAGGAAATAAAAGAAAATCCAGGTAGATTTAAAAATCGGGAGAGAGCAGAAGAGTTGATAAAAGAAGGTAATATTACATTGCAGCGTCAGGATGTAGATTCTTTGAAAAGCATAATGTGGGAATTATGGAGTTTATTGCCATCTTGGGAGCAGGAAGAAATAAGCGATAAAATAAGCGATGCAGGCATAAGAAAAATATGACCGTAAAGCACATTTTGTTTCCCAAACACATAAGGATAAGAGATACCTATACTATTGATAGCTTTTTGGGAGAAGGTGCTTTTGGCAGTGTCTATCGGGTGCGGCATAAATATTTAGGCATGCAAGCCTTAAAAATATTTCATCCGGGAAGTATTCCCCCAGAACAAGAACCAGAATTGTTTAACGAAGCCTATGTATTATCCAAAATTACTCATGAAAATGTAGTTAGAGTTTATGAAGCAAACACCTTTAAGTATGAGGGAAACAGATATTGTTATATTGCCATGGAATATATAAAGGGTGGTACTCTTTCAAGTTATATTGAAAAGCAAGTTAGATTACCTATTAATGCCGCGATAGACATTCAAAGAGGTATATGTTGTGGTCTAGCCCAATTGCATAAATTAGAACCCCCACTTATACATAGGGATGTCAAACCACAAAATGTAATGATTAATATAACTAATGGAATTATGGCCAAAATTTCTGACTTTGGACTAACAAAACATATCGATCCTATAACCCGGATGACAGATGCGGCCGGAACTCTAGCATATTTACCACCGGAAGGTTTTTGGAATTATGAAACACCAGCCAGCGATGTTTTTTCTGCAGGCATTATTTTCTATATGATGTTAACCGGTGTACCACCTTTTAAAATGAATACTGAGCCTAAAGATACAATAAAGGATGAGATGAGAACTGCCATTATTGCTTCCCGAAATAAAAAACCGGAACCCCCATCGAAATTCAATTTAGATTTGGATGATGAAATAAGTGTTATTGTCCTCAAGGCTTTAGACCCCGAAATTAAGAAAAGATACCAAGATGCGGAAAAATTTCTAAATGCTATTGATCAGTATCAGCTAAAGAGAAATAGTTTATCAGATGAAAATGTAAAAAAGGCCTTAGAAATGGGAAAACAATATGTTAATTTAAAGATAGCCATAGATTTATTGGAGAAGGCAATGGCCCAATGTCCTAGTGATAAAAAGCGTGAATTGAAGGAGAAATATAAGAAGACTTTGGATAATTGGAAAAAAGGAGTGATAATGTGACCAAACATGTTTTCGTTCTGGTAATATCAGGACCGTTGAAAGGGCATAATTATTTCGTTAAATCTGATACTCCAATTTTAATAGGTAGAAGTAGTGAAGCAATCATAAAAATTTCCTATGATAATTTTTGTTCTAGGAGGCATGCTTTATTATACTGGGAGAACAAAATATGTTTCATTAAAGATCTCAATAGTACAAATGGCACATTTTTTAATGATAAACAAATAGCTCAACCAACTGAGTTGCACGATGGGGATATTATTGGTTTGGGAGACACTAAACTTGTTGTTTCAGTAAAAGATATTAG
>DASRME010000448.1:0-2867 GCA_035648095.1 Atribacterota bacterium
TATATTATTGGTCGATCTCAAAGAGGGAATAAACCCGGATGATTTTAAAGTAGCTAAAACTATTAGAGAAAAAGAAAAACCAAGTATCTTGGTAGCTAATAAAGGAGATGCAAGGGGAAGTGAATTAAAATTATATGAGTTTTACGAATTAGGGTTTGGAGATCCCTATATCATTTCCGCTGAACACGGATTAAATATTGATGAATTATTAGATAGAATAGTATCTAATTTTACAAAAATAGAATTGGAACCGGAGGAAGAAGACGGAAACATTATAAAAGTTTCAATTGTTGGGAAACCCAATGTAGGAAAATCAAGTTTATTAAATCATATTTTAGGAGAAGATAGAATCATAGTGAGTGAATATCCCGGTACTACCCGAGATGCCATTGAAATAATTTTTAAACAAAATTCACTAAAATTATTATTTATCGATACGGCAGGCTTAAGAGACAAAGCGAAAGCGAAAGAAGATATTGAATACTACAGTACATTAAGAACTTTTAAAGCGGTACAAAATTCAGATATAGTTTTATTAATATTGGATTCTACACAGGGAGTAAGTGTACAAGATAAAAAAATAGCAAATTATATTCAAAATGAGAGAAAAGCCTGTATTATCATATTAAATAAATTTGATTTAATTAAAACTAATATAGATAAAAAATTATTTATTGATGAAATAAGTTATGAATTATCTTTTTTAAAAAAATCTCCCATTATTATGACTTCAGCTATCACTGGTTACAATATTGATAAAATTATTTCAAAAATTAAAGAAGTTGCCTTTCAATATAGTAAGAAGATTCCTACTTCAGTATTAAATAGTTTTTTAAGAGAGACTATTTCTAAAAATCCTCCAAAATATGTAAGAGGGAATACGCTAAAAATTAAATATGCTACTCAAACAGGGATAAAGCCTCCTAAATTTTTATTATTTGTAAATAATCATAAATTAATGTATGATTCTTATCATAAATATTTAGAAAATAAATTTTATGAAACCTTTGGTTTTGAAGGTTCACCGATAGTTATCAATTTATCAAAAAAAGATCAAGAGAAGGAAAAAGTATGAAAATTGCTTTAGTTATTATAAGCTGTTATTTATTTGGCTCTGTTCCTTTTGGATATATCTTGGGTAAATTGTTTAAGAAGGTTGATATAAGGAAATACGGTAGTGGAAATATTGGAGCAAGCAACGCTCTTAGGATATTGGGGCTTCCGTTAGCTTCTTTAGTAATCATTGGTGATGTCGGTAAGGGTATTTTATCTATCTATTTAGTAAAATATTTAAATATTGATAGTTCATTAATATTGGTTATTGCAGGGTTAGCAGTAATATGTGGACATAATTGGTCCTTATTTCTTGGTTTTAAAGGTGGCAAAGGTATAGCAACTACCTTTGGAGTTATATTTGCTCTTAATCCGGTAATATCTATTTTAGCAGTAATTGTTTGGGTGATTTTTTTAATATTAACAAAATATGTTTCGTTATCTTCTATTTGCGCAGTATTTTCTATTTTAGTTTTTACAATTTTGCTCAAACAACCTTATGAATACATCGGATTCAGTTTAATAATTTTAGTTTTGAGTATTTTTACGCATAGGGAAAATATTAAAAGATTAAAATCAAGGAAAGAAAGAAAGATCGGTGAAAAGATAGAAATTAAAAAATGAATTAGTCGTTGGAGAATAGTTATTAGTCGTTATTATAAATGCAAGACATACGTTATCAGTTAATGGTTGTAAGATACAAAGTGTAAGTTGGTTTAGATACCTAGTTGCCTGGTTTACCAGTTAATTCTAGTGATTAATTTCGAATATAAGTTTTCATTTAAAATATAAATGCTAGTTGATACAGCTAACCAGTCTGGTTTTAATGTTTCAACTAGGTAACCGATAAACTGGCTAACCTTCTTTACTATATACTGTATACTCGATATGTGATACTAATCAAAATTAAAACAGAGGGAATATGTCCAGAGTTATAATTAGTGATATTCAAACTAACCAAATATCTGAAATAATAAAAAATGTTTTTGAGCTATTTGGAGTAGGGGATAAGGTAAAAAATAAAATAATTTTAGTGAAACCAAACCTCTTGGGAGCTTTCCCTCCGGAGAGAGGTGTTACTACTGATCCAAGAATAATATCTGCCATTGTTAAGGAATTAAAAAGGTATAAACCAAAAGCAATCATAGTAGGAGATAACTCTGGCAGTATCCACTTTGATCCTTTTAAAATAGCTAAAATTACCGGAATATTAGATGCTTCTGATGGTTGCTATCGTAATATTGCTGAAGAGATAATAGAGGTGAAGGTAGAGTCAAAATTTATCGATAAACTTTTTATTTCTAAGGTAGTTAAAGAAGCAGATTATGTCGTTAATGTTCCAAAATTCAAAACCCACAGTTTAACGACTATTACCGGAGCCATAAAAAATATGTTCGGTATTATTCCCGGAGGGAAGAAGGCACAATTACATACATTAAATCGATCTATTGCTGAATTTGCTGAATTGTTAATTGATATTTATCAAATAAGAATACCTGATTTAAATATTATGGATGCTATAATCGGTATGGAAGGTGCTGGTCCTACTAATGGAAAAATTAGAATCATAAATAAAATATTAAGCAGCGATAACGGTGTCTCTCTTGATTCGGTTATGGCTGCTATGATGGGTCTTAAGCCTACTACAATTGAGCTATTACAGGTTGCCAAAGAAAGAAATTTAGGGGAGACAGATATCTCCAACATAATTATTGATGGAGAATTAAAAGTAATTTCAGGTTTTAAAACACCCAATAATGGTCTTTTACAAAGAGTAAAAAAAATAGTAAGTCCTCACGTATTTAATTATGCAG
>DASRME010000449.1:0-3564 GCA_035648095.1 Atribacterota bacterium
AGTTGATGTTGGCGGTGGGGGACTGATGGATATCGGTTGTTACTGTATCTCTCTTTCGCGGTTTATCTTTGGGGCTATACCATGGCGGGTCTGTGGTATGATGGAAAAAGACCCAAATATGAAAGTTGATCGTCTGACTTCTGCTGTACTGGAGTTTAGCAGCGGTACTTCCACATTTACTTGTGCGACCCAGCTGGTGCCTTACCAGCGGGTGAACATCTTTGGCACCAAAGGGAGGATTGAAATCGAAATACCTTTCAATGCTCCGCCTGACCGGCCGTGCAAATTATGGTATGGAGATGGTAACAGGATTGAAGAGGTTGTGCTGGAAGTTTGCGACCAATATACCATTCAGGGAGACCTGTTTTCCCGGGTAATTCTGGAAGATAGAGAGGTTCCGGTACCGCTGGAAGATGCTGTGGCAAATATGCAAGTGATCGAAGCACTTATTCGTAGTGCCAGGAGCAGAAAATGGGCTAACCTCGAGACAGGCACGACTGTTTAGTCCAATTTAGCTATTTCACTCCCTAAATCTCCTCTTTCTCAATTAAAAAACTAAAAATTATATTCTTAAAAAAGAAGGATTTTTCATAGATCTTGTTGTATCTTAATATTAGTATTTCAAAAATATTTATTAAATAATTTTAAAGGGAAGATGTAATGAATCAGCTTAATTATCTGTCATTAGATTATTTAGCCGGATGGTAAAACAATTTGATTATTTAATTAAATAAAGGAGGAAAAAATCTTATGAAAAAAAAAGATGAACGCCGTACTGGAGAAGAAAGAAGATTAGAGGAAGACCGCAGGAAATTTAATGACCCAAATTATAAAGGACCTAAACGCAGAAAGCACCAGGACAGAAGAATTGGTAAAGAAGACAGAAGAAAATCCGAATAAAGGTCTCAGAGTGGAATCTTAGGAAGCATGTATGACTATTGTAAAATATGAGAGTATCTTAATTTTCAAATTTATACTCCGGGCACCGGTACCTTATAGTTTGGAGTTTTAGATAGCACGATGAAATACTGGGGAGATTATTACAGAAAGAGATTAAATTAATAATTCAAGAGAAGGAAACTGACAATAGATAATCTTTTAGCGTGCTTTAAATTCTGGAAAAAATTGAAAAAGAAAATAAGGAATTTAAGAATAAGAAAATAAAGATTCCGTATTATCTATTATTATTCGTGTTTATATCTATAGGTGCCCTTTTTTATTTTTAGGACTAAAATTAGGCTGGTTTTTACCCCATCTTATACCGCACTTAGGACAACTAAGACTCCCGAGGTAGGCTTTAAAACAGATATACCAAACCATCCATTAGAGTTTATTTCTGATGGTTATAAATTTACAAGAATTACAGAAGTAAAAAATGTTTATCGGGCCTGGCAATTTATCGTATTAAATAAGTCAGATAAAAGATGTAAAATAAAAGTGATGTTTAAATTAAAAGGTGATGATAGTTTTATAATGAATTCTTCGACTGGATATAAAGAGACGATGAAGGAAGGGACTATTAGTGAAAAAATTGTTTGATAAAACAAAGATTAATCAAATGGAACTGAAAAATAGATTTGTCCGAAGTGCAACCTGGGAAGGATTGGCAAATCCTGATGGCTCCTGTAGTGAGAAGATCGCAGATATGATGTTAGAACTGGCTAAAGGTCAGGTAGGACTGATTATCACCAGCCACGCCTATGTTAGTCAGTGCGGACAGGGGAGTATAAGGCAATTAGGTATCTACGATGACCGGCTTATTTCCAGCTATAAGAAAATGGTGGAAGAAGTGCACAAAGAAGGCAGCAAGATAGTTTTACAAATTTCCCATGCGGGGGCACGAGCCCTGGCTCAACTAAAAGATAGTGAACCCTTTGGACCTTCTTCCTTGAAGATAAAAGATGTTATGAATTGTAGAGAAATCACTACAAGTGAAATCTTAAAGATGACCGAAGATTTTAAAATGGCGGCGGTGAAAGCAAAAAAAGCAGGTTTTGATGGGGTCCAGATTCATGCGGCTCATGGATATCTGCTTAACCAGTTTTTATCTCCTTTTTTCAATAAAAGAAAAGATGAATATGGGGGAAGTATTGAAAATAGAGCACGCCTTATTTTGGAAATTCTTCAGGCCATCAGGTCGGAATTAGGTCGGCAATTTACGGTTCTCATCAAACTGAATTCTGATGACTTTATAGAGGGCGGCTTTACTCCGGAGGAGATGGTGCAGGTAGCAGAATTGCTTGAGGTGGCAGGTATTGATGCTGTTGAGTTAAGTGGTGGAACAAGCCTTAAGATAAGCAATTATTCCTCTTCCAGAGTAAGTGAGAGTGATTCAAAAGAAGATGAGGCTTATTATGGTGATGCGGCAAAATTATATAAGGAAAAAATTTCTGTTCCTTTAATCCTGGTGGGAGGAATCCGCTCTTATGAGTTGGCCAAGGAGTTGGTAGAAAAAGAACTGGTAGATTATATTTCACTATGTCGTCCTTTAATTAGAGAACCAGATCTGATTAAACGTTGGCAGGCAGGTGATATTAAAAAAGCCAGATGTATCTCCTGTAATGGTTGTTTTGTTCCTGCAAGAGCTGGTGAAGGCCTTTACTGTAACCCGGTAGCTCGGAGGTCTGAATTGCAGAGAATGGATTCTTACGAAGAAAAAATTAAAAAGTATATTAAAAATAATCACATCAAAGCAGAACATCTTTCCTTTAAGACTTCCTGTCATTCGGTGGAGGAAGCGGTTCAGACAGTGAATGCTTCAATAGAAGATTTTGTGAAAAATATCTGTCTGATTGATAAAAAAGGAAATCTAATTGTAGCCATTGTCAAAGGAGAAGATCGGGTCAGCACCAAAAAAATAGGGAAAGTTCTGGGAATTGAGCGTCCACGAACAGCGAATCCGCAGGAAATTTTGGAGAAAACCGGTTTTATCTGTGGCGGCGTTCCTTCCTTTGGATATCAGGCTACATTTTTAATCGACCCGAAAGTTATGGAAAAAGTAGCAGTCTATTCTGGAGGAGGCTCGGAAAAATCCCTCATTAAAATTTCCCCTCAAGAATTGCTGAAAGCCAATCAAGGTCAGGTAATAAAAGTAAAAAAATAGAAACTGACATAAAACGGTTATTCCTGATTTATTAAGTGAAATATTTATTAAGTTTACTTGTAATTCTAAAATAAAAGAACTATATTATTTAAATGTATTAATCAGAGGTCAAAGAAGAAAATGTCTGATAAAGATAGAAGAGAAGTAAAATCAAAAATGAAACTGAATGCATTAGCCCATTCCTATAATGATATGTATTTTTTTATTATACCTTTTCTCTTGCCTCTTTTTAGAGGAGAGTTCGGAATCAATTATGTTCAATCAGGACTAATCTTAACGATTCACGTTGCTTTAAGATCTTTTTTTTCCTTACTATTCGGCTATTTTGGAGATAAATATGAGAAAAAAGTGATTATAGCCAGTGGATTTATCTGCTCTTCTATTTTTTTAGGAAGTTTAATCTGGATGAATAATATCCACACCATTGTTACTTTTTTGTTTTTATTAGCTATCGGTGTTTC
>DASRME010000450.1:0-3912 GCA_035648095.1 Atribacterota bacterium
AAACGAAGAAGTAATCCGAAGATACGTAGAATCACAAGAAAAGGAAGAAACAGGACAAGCAAAGCTTGAGTTTTGAAAGTACCACGCCTGTAAAGGCGTGGGTATCTATTTATTCAACCGGCTAACCGGCTAGCTGTCTTCACTATATACTTATATACTCGATACTCATTTCTTTGCGAGATACGATTCACGAGATACGAGTTTATTGCTATATTTAATGAAAGCAGGGAAATATTATAGAAAAAGATAAAAATATAATAAATAAGAATATATTGGTTAATAATAAAGAAGAGCTAAGAGAACTATTTGGACAATATGATGAAAATATCAAACTTATAAATCAGTATTTTTCAATAAAAATATCAACACAAAATGATAGTAAGTTAGTTATTTCAGGGATAAAAGGCGAAACGGATAGTGCTATAAAAATAATTGAAGAACTTCTCTCCATCATTAGGGAAGGGCATTCACTTTCCGTGGATCAGGTAAAATATCATATTGAAATGTCTAAGAATAAACAAACTGTAGATTGGAAATTGCTGCACAAAGACGTGATTCATGTTTTTAAAAAAGATAGAGAGATCAGACCTAAAACCTTGGGTCAACAGAAGTATATTGATGTCGTTAAAAAAAACGATATTGTATTTGCTATCGGGCCTGCCGGAACAGGAAAGACATACTTAGCGGTAGCGATAGCTCTGTCTACTTTAAAAAAAGAGGAAGTAAACAGAATAATTTTAGTTAGACCAGCAGTAGAGGCTGGGGAAAGTTTAGGTTATTTACCAGGAGATTTATTGGAAAAGATAGATCCTTATTTTCGCCCCCTATATGATGCCATGTACGAAATGATGCCTTCCGAAAAATTACAAAAATATTTAGAAAAGGGAATAATAGAGATAGCTCCTTTAACCTATATGAGAGGGAGAACCTTAAATGATTCCTTTATCATTTTAGATGATGCTCAAAATACTACTTTAGGCCAGATGAAAATGTTTTTAACCCGCTTTGGTTTTGGCTCTAAAGTTATCATTAATGGAGATATTACTCAGATAGATTTACCATTAAAAGAACATTCTGGATTATCCAGAGTGGAAAAGATACTTAAAAAGATAAAAGGTATCGAATTTGTATATCTTAATGATCAAGATGTGGTAAGACATAGATTAGTTCAGGAGATTATCCGTGCTTACGAAAGGGAAGATTTTCGGAATCAAGAAAGGGAGTGATCCAACCTTATGAAACTGTACGAAAAATGGAATCAATGGAGAAAAAGAGAAAAAATGACTGACAAAAGTATGCAAAAGAAGAAATGGACCAGTAAAAATATATTACAAGAAGTAACTATATTTTTCATCCTACTAATTGCAATTACCCTAGTTCTATCTATTAATTTTTTTCCTGATAAAATTCTATTGAAGGAAGGTCAAATTGGTTCTAAAGATATTCTATCCCCGCGGGATTTTGAATTTGTGGATTTAGAGGCAACACAAAATTTAAAAGAAAAAGCTTCTAAATCGATAAAAGAAGTATATGATTTGAATTTAGCAAATATCGAAAATGTCGAAAAACAAGTAGACACCCTCTTTTTAAAGATAGATGAGTATAAAGAAAAAATAAAAGAATCATTTCAGGATATTGATGCCAATATAGTTGAGAAGGATAAAAAATTGACAGATGATGAATTGAAGATAAAGGCTAAAGAAATAAATGAAAATTTAGGGCTCTATATTAATGAACAAGTTATAGAGAATTGTTTTCAAGTCGATAATTTATCTTTAGAAAAAATAAGGGTAGATATTAAAAATTCTATGAGAAAAATCATGGAACAAGGAATCAAAAAAGATGACTTAGAAAATGCTAAAAAACAATTAATCAGGGAGATTAGTGAAATTTCTATTGATCATTACGATGCCCTGATTGCCAGCGAGATTGCCACTTCTTTACTTCTACCAAGTTTATTTTTAAACGAAGAGGATACAGAAAAAAGGCGCCAGGAAGCCATATCTTCGGTTGCTGATATTAAAAAAACTATTCAAAAAGGGCAGATAATTATAAGAAAAGGAGAAGTAGTTACTCCGGAAAACATTACAATTCTTAATGTCTTAGGTTTAAAAAATCCTAAGATAAATTTTTCTAACATTATAGGAATCATTATGATTACCGCTCTCTGTCTTTTAGTATTCTTCTTTTATTTAAATTATTTTTATCCTGATATTTATAAAAATATAAATAAATTAATACTATTGAGTATTATTTCTATTTTTATTGTTCTGCTTGCTAAAATAGTAGGTCAAGTATCAGGATATTTAATACCCATGGCTTCTGCCTCAATGTTAGTTGCCATATCTTTTAATCCCAATATTGCCATATTACTTACCGTCCTATTAAGCTTACTAATAGGATTTATTCCGGGAGGGGCCTTAAATTATATTTTAGTCTCCGTAATTAGTGGGATTATAGCTATATATAGTATTCAAAAAGCCATTCAAAGATCAAGCCTGACACGTGCAGGATTATTGATTGCCGGGGTTAATATCATTGCTGTATCAGCTTTGGGTTTAATTAACAATGAGGATTATTATCTGATTTTACAAAGTAATTTATGGGGAGTGTTGAATGGTTTTTTAGCGGTTATTTTGACTATAGGAATTCTTCCTTTTTTAGAAAGTTATTTCGATATTACCACCTCTTTCAAACTAATGGAATTATCTAATCCTAACCAACCCTTACTAAAAAAGATGATAGTGGAGGCACCGGGAACTTATCATCACAGTATAGTTGTAGGTAATCTATCTGAAACTGCTGCTGAAGAGATCGGGGGCAATGCCTTATTAGCCCGGGTTGGTGCAATTTATCATGATATAGGTAAAATAAAAAGACCTTATTTCTTTACTGAGAATCAAGAAGCATATAGAAATATCCATGATGACATGGAACCCAGTTTAAGTGCTTTAGTCATCGCTTCCCATGTTAAGGAAGGTATAGAATTAGCAAAAAAAAATAAACTTCCTAAGGATATAGTTGATATAATTACCCAACACCATGGGACCGGATTGATTACCTATTTCTTCCACAGGGCTGTAAAAGAAAACGATTCAGCTGTAGATGCAGTTGCCGAAGAGAACTATCGTTATTCCGGACCAAAGCCTCAGACTAAAGAAGCCGGAATTATTTTATTGGCTGATTCGCTGGAAGCAGCAACCAGAAGTTTAACTAATCCTACGGCAACCAGAATAAAGACCCTGGTGAAGGAGATTATACAGAAGAATTTAGAAAGTGGCCAGCTGGAAGAATGTGATTTAACCTTGAAAGACTTAGATAAAATTGGAGATAGTTTTGCCCGGATACTTACCGGAATGTTTCACACTCGGGTGGAATACCCTGATGATGATTTAATAAAAAAAGCAAAAGAAGAGAAAAAAAAGAATGGAAATTCTAGTAGAAAATCAACAAAAAATAATAAAGATAAATCAACGGAAGATAAGGGAGATGGCAAAAAAGGTTCTGCAGTATCTGAAAGTTGATGATAAAACTGAAGTGAGTATTTTGTTTACTGACGATAAATTTATCAGATCGCTGAATCATAAATATCGGGGAATTGATAAACCGACCGATGTTTTATCTTTTAGTTTACAGGAGGGGGATGATAAATCTCCGGAGGTTGAGAGCGATAAGCTTTTAGGAGATATTATTGTCTCTGTTGAGACCGCCCAAAGGCAAGCAGATACCTTAAATCATAGTATTGAAAAAGAATTAACAGTATTATTAATTCACGGTTTATTGCATTTAACCGGTTATGATCACGAAAAAGATAAAGATTATAAAATTATGCAGGAAAAAGAGAGTGAAACCTTGAAAATATTGCTTTGTAGTTCTATGTTTTATATAATTAAATTAACAATAATATTTATT
>DASRME010000451.1:0-2188 GCA_035648095.1 Atribacterota bacterium
TACATACTATAATGTTCACTAACTAACGACTATTCGCTGTCGAGTAATATCACTTTTCCACAATTTATCCACATAAACAAAATAATATTAAATATTATGATTTAAACCCATTTTAATTCAAAAATTAAAAAACTACAATCAAAAAACTTTTTTAATTGATAAGGTCATGATCTGTTGCAACAAATAAGATAGCTAAACATTTTACATAAGTAATTTTTTGTCTTATTTTTTTACGGGGATATTTGATTCAGCTAAGGAAATGTCTTAAAGGCTTTAATTGTAGCACAATTTAAAGTTTTCCACAGTTTATTCACAATTGATTTGAAAATGTTCCACGTGGAACATTGCTCTTTTATGAAATGCTTTCTGGGACATTAAATTAATTTATTATTTCCCGATACAAAAACGAGAAAATATATCGTTTACTATTTCATCGCTTACGGAATCCCCGGTTATTTCGCCAAGTGAATCCATAATTTCTTTTAAGTCAAAAGTTAAAAGATCAAGAGGTATTTTCTTCTTTATCCCTTCAAATACATGTTTTAGGCCTTGTTTAGCTCTTTTTAAGGCCTCCGCCTGTCTAATATTGTTTATAATTATTCCATTTTGTGGCATCTCTATTCCATTAAATACTATTTTAACTAATTCTTCTTCTAATTGCTCTATCCCGGTCTGGTCTTTTAAGGAAATCCTTATATCCTCTTTAATGTTTAAGAGCTCGAAAAGCTTTTGTTTTTCTATCTTCTCTTCAAGGTCTATTTTATTTTCAATAATTACAACTTTTTTATTTCTTTCTTTTGCTTTATTTATTTCCCAAATAACATTCATATCTTCTTCGGAAAGAGGAGTGTTTGTATCAAACATCGTTAAAATCAGATCAGCTTTATCTAAAAAGTTTTTCATCCTCTTCAAGCTTATCTTTTCAATAATATTTTCCGGATTTTTGAACCCGGCAGTATCTATAACCTTAAAAGCTATTCCTTTAAGGTTAATTAATTCTTCAATTGAGTCTCTAGTTGTCCCCGGCAGGTGGGTAACAATAGCCCGATTTTCTCTTAATAGGGTATTAAAAAGACTGGATTTTCCGACATTAGCTTTCCCAACAATTACAGTATTTATTCCTTCTTTTAATATTTTTCCGTAATCCAGGGTAGAAAGCAGAAGCGAAACTTCTTCTAAAATGTATTTTATTCTTTTCTGTATTTCTGTTGAGTCCAATTCCTCAATGTTCTGGTCGGGAAAATCCATGGGGGCCTCAATTTCTGCAGTAATTCTCAACACTTTCTCTCTTAGACTAATAATTTTATCCTTTAAATTACCTTCTAGCTGTGCCAATGAAGAATTTAAACCTTTTTCGGTTTTAGCCTGAACAAGATCAATGACTGCTTCAGCTTGACTTAAATCAATTCTGCCGTTTAAAAAGGCTCTTTTAGTAAATTCTCCCGGTTCAGCCACCCTTGCCCCACAATTAATTATTGTTTCCAGAACTTTCCTGAGAGAGAGTATCCCTCCATGACAATTAAATTCTACAATATCTTCTCGTGTGTAAGTTTGGGGTTTTTTCATTAAAACCAAAATAACCTCGTCAATTTTCTTTCCACTTTCAGGATCTATTACAAATCCAAAATGAGCGCTATAGCTAAAGAAATCTTTAATCTTTGTTTTATTTAAATTTTTATCTCTAAATACTTCTTGGGCTATCCCCAAAGTTTTTGGACCGCTTATTCTGACAATACCGATTCCGCTTTCTCCGATTGGGGTAGAAATAGCAGTAATAGTATCATTTTCCCAAAACTTCATAAACATTCTCCTTAACCGGTCGTTAGTGGATGGTGATTCGTATCGCTTATTGCGTACCGAGCATCGTATGAATAAAATCAGAATTCAGTAATATGACTATGACGATTCCTCGTTCCCAATACAGAACAGATGTTCTCTGTTTTTATTAGGGCAGGCTCACTCGTCCATTAATCGATAATTTATAGTTAATCGGTTTTCGGTTATTATCGGTTATTATAGGGACATCTTACAATACACCCCTATTTTTCTCTCTAGTTTTTCTTGCCCAGCTAACCCGGTAACTAAGTATAAACGCTATTTGTGATTTTCTTCTTTGCTATACTTTTGATACTTATTGCTCTATACTATCTTACTTTTTGGATTCTGGTTTCTTCATCATATATTATAT
>DASRME010000452.1:0-7566 GCA_035648095.1 Atribacterota bacterium
CATACTGGTAAGCAGTATCTCTCCTGCTCCTAACCTTTCCACCTTTTTAGCCCAATCTAATATTCTTAAACCGGTCCTGGTTCTTCCTCCATTAATCACAACTTCCCAATCAGAATCTATCTTCACGGCATCAATAGCCACGACAATAGTAGAACTGCCAAATTTTAAAGAAACCTCCTGGATTAGGAAGGGATTTAAAACAGCCGCCGTATTAATAGATACTTTATCTGCTCCTGCTCTTAATAAATGATATATATCTTCAAGATTCCTTATTCCTCCCCCGACCGTAAAAGGGATAAAGACTTTCTCCGCAGTCTTTTCTACCAGTTCAATGATGATATTTCTCTTTTCCCAGGAAGCAGTAATATCCAAAAAAACCAGTTCATCTGCCTCTTCTTTTTCGTAAAATGAAGCTAATTCAATTGGATCCCCCGCATCTATTAAATTAACGAACTTAATTCCCTTTACCACTCGACCTTCCTTTATATCCAGGCAGGGTATAATTCTCTTGGTAAGCACTTTCAATTCCTTTCTTATCGATTATTTTACTTTGGGCTATTTTAAGTACATCTTCTAATAAAAGTGTTCCTCTATATAAAGCCTTGCCTAAAATAACTCCTTCTAATCCCTTGGTTTCAAATCCCATTAATTTTTTAATATCACTCAAGGAAGCGATTCCTCCAGAGCAAATAAGGGGAATATTAACTTTTTTTACCATCTTTTCTATATTCGATATATTAGGTCCCTTAAGGGTTCCATCTCTTTTAATGTCAGTGTAAATAATTCGCTTAGCCCCTAATTTCTCCATTTTCCCTGCAAAATCCAGGTCATCTACAGTAGTAATATTCTGCCACCCTTCTATTGCCACATAACCATCTCGAGCATCAATACCAGCTATAATCTTTTCTGAAAAGTCCTCAAATAATTTCTTGGCCAAGGTCTTATTCTTCCAAAGAATTGTACCTAAAATTACCCGGCTTGCCCCAAGGTCTAACAAGTTTTTTACTTCTTGATAGCTCCTAATTCCTCCGCCTACCTGGACCGGAATACCAATTCTATTGATAATCTGCTCCACCAAAGAAATATTGGTTAATTTGCCATAACGGGCACCATCCAAATCTACTATATGAAGCATTTCCGCCCCTTTATCGGCCCACTTTACTGCTACCTTTATAGGGTCATCAGAAAATATCTCCGCGTCAGAAAATTGGCCTTCTCTGAGTCGAACACATTTACCCTCTTTAATATCTATAGCCGGAATAATTAACATTTAACTTAATTCTCCAAAATTCTTTAATATTTTTAAACCTTGTTCACTGCTCTTTTCGGGATGAAATTGGACGCCGTATAAATTGTCTCTCCAAATGGAAGATGTGAAGAACAAGCCATAATCAGTTGTAGAATATATTATCTTTGGATTGTCCACTTCACAATAGTAAGAATGAACAAAATAAAAATAAGATTCATCCAAAACATCCTTAAAGATAGGATTTATACGATGATTATTATGATTGGTAATTTTTATTTTATTCCATCCCAGGTGAGGACATTTTACCGAAGCAGGAAACCTTTTCACTCTACCTGGTATAATATTCAACCCGCCAAAAAGCCCGCCTTCTTCACTAAAAGTAAATAATAACTGCATTCCCAAACAGATACCCAGGAAAGGTTTTCCTGCCTTTATAGCATCAATTAATTCCTTATCTATTTTTTTGTCTTTTAAGAGTTTAATAGCATCCCTAAAAGCGCCTACTCCGGGAAGAACGATAGCATCAGCTTCCTTGATCAGATTTGGGCTATCAGTTATTACCGTTTTATATCCGACTTTAGCAAAGGCATTTTGCACACTCTTTAAATTTCCCATCCCATAATCTACGATGACTATCATTCTCATTATTCTCCTAACCTTATTAATCAATCATCCCTTTAGTAGAAAATACATCATCTAACCGGTCATCTCTCCTGGTTGCCTCATCTAAGACTCGTCCAAAAGCCTTGAATATCGCCTCGAGGATGTGATGAGAATTTTTCCCATAAAGTAAATTTATATGCAGAGTCATCCCGGCATGATAAGATAGGGCTCTAAAAAACTCCTCTATCAGATTCACTTCAAAAGAACCTACTCTTTCCTGCTCAAATTGAACTTTATAGGTTAATTGTCCTCTCCCACTTAAATCTACAGCTACCTGAACCAATGACTCATCCATGGGTAAAATAGTAGATCCATATCTTCTTATCCCTTTCTTATCTTGTAGGGCATTCTTAATGGCCTCCCCCAGACAGATTCCTACGTCCTCTACAGTATGATGATAATCCACTTTAAGGTCCCCTCGAGCTTTCACTTCCAGGTTAAAAAAACCATACTGGGAAAATAGGGTAAGCATATGATTTAAAAAATTAATTTCTGTTTGTAAATTATTTATCCCCTTACCATCTAAATCCACCTTCACTTCTATTTCAGTCTCCAAACTTTTTCTTTTATATTCACCTTTTCTTTCCTTCAAGATTATCGACACCTGCCTTTCCACTATTGTCCATTATTTTTGACTCTTTCTAAATAATATAAGATAGAATTAACATCTTGGGTTAATAAATCCACTCCTGCATTAAGATAGAACTTTGCTGACTTGCCCCGTAAATCAGATTCCTTTCCTAAAACTATTGCCGATAAAAACTTAGTTACTCTCTCTTCTTTATTGGTATTTTTTACAGTAAGAAGATCATCCCAAGTATCCCCTATGTAGATACCCCATTTAGTTTCCAAACTTTCAGCTATTTTTTTTAATCCCTGAGGATGAGGTTTTGCCACCCCATCATCTGCTGTGACTATCTGTTCTTTAGAAATAATATCATCCCAACCCAATTTTTCTAAGGCTACCCTGGCCTCTCTTTCATTTCTGCCAGTTAAGATACCGAGAGAAAAATTTTGTAAGAAATTTTTTTTATTTTTATCTATAATGATCCTTTCCTGTTTTATTAAGCCTTCTATCTTAACTAATGAAGGATGAAATCCGTAAATAATATAACAGTATTCTTCTCCGGCATAAATCTCCCGAAATATTTTGGTAATTAAATCTTGATCCCACAGACTCAATATCCCTTCTTTTACTTGCCCATCTTTCTTGATTAAATCTATTACTTTAGCTAAACCTCCTCCGGGAGATAACCTCTTAGTGGTAAAGGTTTTTATATCTGGCTTTATGCTTCTAAGTTTATCTACATCCTTTAAATTATTTTCTCTGGCTTTCATCAGGTAAAACAAAACGACAGCTGAAGTTAAATCCCAATCATTATTAAAGCCTCCGGCTGTTTTAAAATACACAATTTCTTTCGGGTTTATTAAACCTTGGGAACCTTGAAATCCTAATATCTCTTTAAAATAAAATTGAACTGTTTGGCATACAGCTTTCATAAAAGAATCCCGTACATCTATCAGAACACCATCAATATCAAAGACTAGAGTATCTACCTCAGAAATTTTATCCAAAATCTTTTTATTCAAAATATTATCTTCGCTAAATAAATAATTTAAATTCAATTTTTCTGAAATGAACATGAATTAATCCACTCTTTCTTTATTCTAAATTTCTTATTTCTATAGAACGGGCATGAGCTTCCAATCCTTCTAATCTAGCAAAACTCGCGATCTTTTCACTGGCTTGCCCTAATCTTTCTTTATCATAGAAAATGACACTACTCCTCTTGGTAAAGTCTTTTACCGATAAGGGTGAAAAACATCTTGCTCCACCGGAAGTAGGAAGAATATGATTGGGTCCTGCCCAATAATCTCCTAAAGGTTCCGGAGAATAAGCCCCCACAAATATTGCCCCGGCATTTTTTATTTCTCCTAATATCTGCCAGGGATTTTCTACCTGTAATTCTAAATGTTCAGGTGCAAAAGCATTGATAAAATCTAAAATTATCCCTTCATCCTCGGCAACAATGAGCTTCCCTTTTTTCTTTAAAGACTCTTGAATGATTTCTTTTCTATTTAAATTCTTTAGCGCCTGCTCAATTTCTTTCCTCACTTTATCAGCCATCAGAGAAGAAACAGTAATTAAAATTGCCGAGGCTTCCACATCGTGCTCAGCTTGAGAAAGTAAATCACAGGCTACATATCGAGGGTTGGCTTTATCATCAGCCCAGATAAGGATCTCACTTGGTCCTGCCAGCATATCGATATCTACCTCTCCAAAGACATTCTTTTTAGCCAAAGTGACATAAATATTTCCAGGCCCTACAATTTTATCTACTTTCTTTACAGTTTCTGTTCCATAGGCTAAAGCGGCGATGGCCTGGGCTCCGCCTATTTTATAAATCTCTGATATATTTAATTCTTTAGCGGTAGATAATAAGTAAGGATTTATTTTACCATCAGAAGAAGGAGGCGTGACCACAACAATCTCTTTAACTCCTGCAATCATTGCTGGTACTGCTGCCATAATAAGAGAAGAAGGGTAGACTGCCGTTCCTCCCGGAACATATAAACCCACTCTCTCAATGGGATTCACTACTTGCCCCAAAATAACACCCTTTTCTTCTGTAGTAAACCAGGAATTTTCTTTTTGATGCA
This sequence comes from Atribacterota bacterium, assembly GCA_035648095.1. Lineage (GTDB taxonomy): Bacteria > Atribacterota > Phoenicimicrobiia > Phoenicimicrobiales > Phoenicimicrobiaceae > Sediminicultor. The sequence goes on from DASRME010000452.1 coordinate 4,574, forward strand.
GGTGGTAATTTTTTATCTTTTTTATCGCCTCTTTTATTATTCCCAATAAATCCTCATTTACTTCTTGATTGACCTTACCCCATTCCTCTTTGCCTACCAGTATTTCTGAAGGATTCAGTCTTGCGCCATCATACTTTTCTGTATACTCAAGAAGGGCATTGTCTCCTTCCTTTTTCACTTTTAATATAATTTCTCTCACCTTATCTTCAATACCCTCTGTCAGTCTATCTTCAGAACGCTTATGTCTGCAGGCTTCTTTTATTTTTTCCTTATTTTTTCTGTTTAAAAAAATAGTCTCTATCAACTTTTAATCCATCCCTTCTTTTACAATATTTCAGATGTTTTTTAGAAATTTATTTTAGACAATCATTCCATTTATCCCTACATGCTCCATATCCTTACCATTCTGCAATTTTATCTAATTCTAAAGATATAAATTTTTTAATGTCCTGCGAAAGGCCAATAACTCTTTTGTGTTTAGTCTTGTAGCTAATTCGGTTAACGATAAGCTGAGCGCTAAGAGGAATTATTTCATCAATGATGGTAAGTTTATTTTCCTCTAAGGTACGTCCGGTAGAGACGATATCAACAATCATATCTGCTAGACCTACCAGAGGGGCCAACTCTACAGAACCATAGAGCTTTGTTAATTCCACATATATTCCTTTTTTACTAAAATATTCTCCTGCAATATGGGGATATTTAGTAGCCACTTTTAAACGGTGTCCGTTATTTTTATAATATTTTTCTTGTTTCCCTCGCTCTAAAGCAGCCACTACCATTTTGCACTTTCCAAACTTTAAATCCAAGAGTCTATAAATATCTTTTTTTTCTTCTAATAACACATCCTCCCCCACTATCCCGATATCTGCTGCTCCACATTCAACATAGGTGGGGTTATCCTTGGGTCTGGTAATAATAAATTTAACCTTTTCTCTCTGGTCAAAAAATGTTAGCTTCCTGCTTATTCCCTTACCACCCTTTAAATCTATCCCTATGCTCTCAAATAATTGGATAGAAGCTTGGAATAATTTCCCGCTGGATAAAGCTATCACCAAATAATCAGTATCATTTTTTCTATTCATAATTTATGATTTCCTCTTTTTCCGATACTACTTCAATTCTTTTGATTTTATTTAATCGATGATTGTCTACCAACAATATATATTTTATTCCTTTAGAGCGAGTATATTTTAACACCTCGGCAAACCTTCTCTTTCCTGCTTCCAGTTCTACAATCAGCCCCTTTTTTCTCAAATCTTTGGCTACCACCAGGGCTTTTTTAAAATTGTCTTCATTATTTTTATAATATAGTAAATACTGCTCAGGTCTTTCTAAATTTAGTGAATTAATATCCTCTTTCTCTAAGGCCGTTATCAATTTTTCTAATCCGATGGCAAAACCAGTAGAAGGTATATTTTCTCCAAATTTTGAACACAGGTTATCATATCTCCCTCCGCCACAGACCGGAAATCCCAAGTAGTCAGTATAGCCTTCGAATATAATCCCTGTATAATAATCAAAATCACGAATAATCCCTAAGTCTATTAAAATATATTCTTCCAATCCGTAATTTCTTAAAAGATTATAAACCCCCTTTATCTCCTTTAAGGCAGATATCGATAATTCATTGTTTATTATTTTCTCTACCTCTTCTAATACCTCTTCTCTCCCCCTTAAGGTGGGCATTTTCAAAATAAATTCTTTTTCCTCATCTTTAATATCGGAAAAATATAATATCTTTTCCAGTAATACAAAGTTTTTATTTAAAATTGCTTCTTTTATTTCCTCTTTTCTCTTTTCTTCAACTTTTATCGATTGCATAATTCCATTAAATAAATTGATATGACCTATGTCTATAAAAAATTTCCTAAGCCCACTATTCTTTAAACTCTCCACCGCTAAAGCAATGACTTCTGCATCCGCCTCTTTGCTATTGACTCCTATTAGCTCTACCCCCGCCTGACAAAACTCTCTTTGGTTTCCCACTTTATCATCATACCTAAATACATTCCCTATATAATACAATCTCGATGGTTTTGGCTCCAGTTGCATTTTAGTCGAAGCTACTCTGGCGATAGAAGTAGTCATCTCAGGGCGAAAGGCAATAATATTTCCTTCTCGGTCAAAAAACTTAATCATCTCCTTTTGCATCATTGACCCTGCGCCCTTTGCCAGTATTTCATAAAATTCAAAAGTAGGAGTAATGATCTCTTGATAACCCCATTGGGTAAAAATCTTACTTATTCTATTTTCTAATAATCTCCTCTTTAACACTTCTCCTGGCAACAAATCATTTAAACCTTTGGGAATATTCATCTATCATAACCTCTCTCTTAACCCTTGTCTTTTTCAAAATTTTATTTTCATTCTTTAATACGTTAAATAATTAACGAGTGAAATTTAGAGAAATTTTAGCATTGTTTTTAAGCTTTGTCAATAGTAGATCTCGTTTGAGGTTATTTAAAAAGCACTCTCCGTGCGTTAAAGGGGCATGCTTGAAGAGGGTTGAATCCTTGTAAATAAAGGCTTTTATTTATGGGGGGGGTCAACAATTAAATTGAGCGATTTTTTATCACTTAATTTAGGAGTTATTCATTTCATTTACTATTTTTTAAAAAAATAGTAATTTAATCTCTAAATACCTCTTTCTGTTTTCTGGACAAGAAGGGACCTTTTATTATTTTAAGGAAATTAATTTCCTTGCCATTAGAAATACCATTTGGTTTAAACACGAGTATCAATATAAAAATGACTGCCATAATGACTTGACTTGCGCCATACAGCGGTGGAATATGAATAAATCCTAAGTTGAAACTACGTTCAAGATTACGCAGAACTTCTGAAAGAACAGTGATGGCAACGCTTCCAACAACCGATCCACTTATAGAGCCTAGTCCTCCTACGATTAGCATTGTAATCACGCTGAAAGCTTTGGAAAAATAGAAAGAATTTGGAGAAAATGACATGATAAAGTGCGCCCACAACGCCCC
>DASRME010000453.1:0-2799 GCA_035648095.1 Atribacterota bacterium
GGTAGTAAAAGAAAATAAATTAATTTTCAGATATCCGGAGAATATTGAGATAAAGGCTAAATTAAGCAGGCTGCCTTCTTTTTATCAACAAAGATTAATAAAGGAGGAACATAGATTGACTGGAATTTCTAAAATTGACCTTTCCGGAATTAATTCTACAGAAATTATAAAATTTTTAAAGGAATTTGTAATAAATCTGGCGAAGTAAAATTAGTATTTAGTATTTAGTATATAGTAAAGAATAGAAAAACCAGGAGAAAGAAGAAGGGGATGACTCTAAATGAATATTTTGCATGATATAATTATTATGAAAAAATTAAAAAAATTAATCCACATTGTAATAGTTTTTATATTGCTCTGCTTTTCTATCTCTTCTTTTTCTTATGCTGCTCCCAAGATCGGATTAGCCTTAGGAGAAGGAGGGCAAAGGTTTTACCCCCTTATTGGTGTTATAAAAGTTCTGGAAAGCGAAGGCATAAAAATAGACTATATAGCGGGAACAAGTATGGGTTCTTTTATAGGGGGACTGTATGCATTATGGGAAGATATAGATAAAATAGAAGAATATATTTTGGATGTAAATTTCTTTAAATATTACAGGGTTCAAGAAGATGTAAGACTCCAAAATATAGATGAAACTCCTTTTCTTCTATTTTATTCAAATATATTAAAGAACAAATTGGAGTTAAAATGGCTAAAAGGTTTAATGGATGGAAAAGATATAAGAGATGAAATTGACTTATTAACCAACAGGGCAAGTTTTGAATATGATCTTAAAATTCCTTTTAGAGCAGTTGCTGCCGATTTGATAACCGGTGAAAAAGTTATTTTAAGTGAAGGAAGAATTTCTAATGCCATTGCTGCTTCTATTTCGGTACCTGGGCTCTTTATACCTTTTAAATTTGAAGATAGATTGTTAGTAGACGGTGCTTTAGTAGACCCCGTTCCCGCGGATGTGGTAAGAGAAATGGGAGCAGATATAGTAATTGGAGTAAGTTTAAGGGATATCAAATATGATTCTTCTCCTAATGTTAGCAATGTTCTATCTATTTTATCTAGGGCTAATTACATAATGCTTGAAGAATTAAATAATCTTTCATCCAGCAAAGCAGATATTATTATAAAACCCAAGTATACAGAGCCTTTTTCTCGTAATGTAAGTAAGAGTGATAGAATAAAATTAATTAAACTTGGAGAAGAAGAAACTAAAAAGATAATTCCCTTACTAAAGACACTTATAAATTCTTATTGAATTTATAAGTACTCTGACTTATATTAGGTAGTATAAAAAATATAATAGCTTTTAGATGTACCTAATTTTTTTTAATTATTTTAATCATAGAAATTTAATATGAATAAGATAATATGCTTTTATCTTTCATGTTAATTTAATATAAAAATCTTTCAAATATTTGACCTAAAAGGAGTAATGATATGCATGAAACCAACGAAGGACATTTTAGAAAAGTTAAATTTTTGAAAATTATTCCAGGATTCTATATCCTTACCATAGTAATAATTCTACTATCTTTCTTGGTAACAGGAGAGGCCTCTCCAAAATTCCTGATCTTTCACCTGGACGCCGTATCATCACAGAATTTCTTCCAATATATGGCAGAGGGAGAACTTCCAAACCTGAAGGCTGTTTTTGAGGAGGGCCACATGATTCATCATGGCCTGAGTCTCTTCCCCGGAGGAACCGAAATGGCTGTTCCCCACTTAAAAGAAGGGTTAGATAATTCCACGGGATGGGCAGGATGGGGTTATTACGACCGGAATAAAGAAAAAGTTGTATCGAAGATCAAGACTTTCTTTCATTTGTTTTCTTATATACCCCGGCGAGCCAAAGCGAGTTTTGTTTATGGAATACCTGGGTTTGATCCTTTTATGTTCTTGCCCATGCTTAATATCCCCGAGCTTCTGGAAACCTATGGGGTTATAGAATTCTATTGGTTTACCACCGATTCACTTGGACATGAAATGGGCCTGAGATTATATGAAGCCAGCATTCGCAGGTTTGACCGTTATTTTGGTAATCTGGTTGAAAAATTAAACCTTGATGAGATTAATCTAATAGTTTATTGCGATCATGGGATGTCTTTTGGTAAATTTATTAACGCAGACCAGGGAAAAGAAATTGAGAGAATAGTGGGAAATGACATCCTATTATTTATTTATCCTAACTTATATTTAAAGGATCCTGATAAAAAAGATGAGGTAGCTAAAAATATTGTTTTAGAAAGTGAGATTGATTTTACCTTTTATCGAGAGAATCTTCATCGCGTGGTCGGTTATTCGGATCAAGGGAAAATGATTTTCGAAGAAAAAGAAGAAAAAATTCGCTACTTATTTGAAGGAGAAGATGTATTTGGTTATTATATTTCTGGCTATAACGGGGAATGGTTGAGTGCTTTAGAGTGGTTATCTCTTACCAAAAAGAGCAGATTCCCAGCCGTTCCACCCAATATCTATAATTTCCTTTTGAACAAGAGAGCAGGAGATGTAGTCATCGTCATTAATCCTCCCAAAATACCTATTTTTTTCCTTCCCCATCCGGTTAATCATGCCGGACTTACGAATACCGATTTGATGATGCCTATTTTACTTAGGGGAGCAGAACTGGAACATCTTTACGACCGGGAAGAGATGTGGCTGCATAACCTCTATACCAGTATCCCTGAACTCAGTTTTGAAAATCTGGAGCCGGCAAGGGAGAAAAACTCTTTTAGCTTTTGGGGAGGTAACCTGGGGAGAGATGATCTGGGTTTTGAAATGTCTCTTTCACCCGCTTATCGCTGG
>DASRME010000454.1:0-2047 GCA_035648095.1 Atribacterota bacterium
CTTTCTAAAGAAAAGGCAGAAGAAATTGGGAAATTAGCAAAAAAATATATATTGATTCACCGACAATGTAAATAAATTTGTTTTATGAGAAAATATAATGATTTCATATTAAAAAAACAAAAAGAAAGGAAGCGTAAGTTATGGAAAAAGTTAATATTGGTATCATTGGTGTTGGTAGAATAGGAAAATTACATGCCCGAAATTTAAAATATCAGGTTCCCGGGTCAAAAGTATTAGCAGTTGCTGATATATTTGAAAAGAGTGCCAGGGAGACAGCCTCTCAATTAGAAATATCTATCGCTGAAAAAGATTATCGGGTTTTATTGGAAAATAAGGATATTGATGCAGTGGTAATTTGTTCATCTACCGATACCCATGCGCAAATAATTTCCGAAGCAGCCCAGGCGGGAAAGCATATTTTCTCCGAAAAACCCATAGCTTTAGATATAGATAAAATCGACCAAGCTATAACTGCAGTTAAAAAAGCAGGAGTAAAATTGCAGGTGGGATTTAATCGCCGATTTGATCCTAATTTTAAAAAAGCTAAAGACCTTGTGATGAAAGGAACGATTGGCACTCCTTATTTAGTAAGAATAACCAGCAGGGACCCGGAACCACCGCCAATCAGTTATGTTAAAGTATCCGGGGGAATCTTTTTGGATATGATGATTCACGATTTTGATATGGCCCGTTATCTTCTGGACCAAGAAGTAGTGGAGTTAATGGCGGTGGGCAGCTGCTTGATTGACCCGGCCATTGGAGAGGCAGGAGATATTGATACCGCTATAGTTACTTTGAAATACCAAGGTGGAGCCTGGGGGACTATCGATAACAGTCGAAAGGCAGTTTACGGCTATGACCAGCGTATAGAAATATTTGGCTCAGAAGGCTGCATAATGGTAGGGAATCCAACACCAACAGAAGTAATTATTAATAGCGCTGAGGATACCAAGACTGATAAACCTCTTTATTTCTTTATAGAGCGATATCAGGAAGCATACTTAGCTGAGATGAAAGAATTTATTAAATGTATTCAAGAGGATACAGAACCGCCAGTAGGTGGATTAGATGGTAAAATCTCTGTCCAGATGGGATACGCAGCCAAAGAATCTCTCATTAAGGGTAGTTTTGTAAAAATAAGCAAGTAAAAATTAGAGAGGAGAAAGGGAAGTAAGGATAAATTATGAATCCGACAATTAAGGATGTGGCAGAATTAGCGGGAGTTCATCCCTCTACAGTATCCCGGGTAATAAATAATGATTCTCGGATTAGTGAAAAAACTAAAGGGAAAGTTATTCTAATAATTAATAAGTTGGGATATACTCCCAATGCCATTGCCCGGGGGTTAAAGACGAAAAGAACATATACCTTGGGAATGTTAATTCCCGATATTACCAATCCTTTTTTTGCGGAGATAGCCCGAGGAGTAGAGGACGCAGCAAGCAAAAATAATTTTAATGTCATATTGTGCAATACAGATGATAAGCTAAAAAAAGAAAGAACCTATCTGCAAATATTAAGGGGGAAAAGAGTAGATGGTTTTATTTTAGGAACGGCTCATATTAAAGACAAGAGTATCTTAGAATTGGAGAAGAAGAAATTTCCCTATATATTAGTTTCTCGAAATATCGAAGGTTTGGAAAAGAACTGTATAATTGTTGACGATATAGAAGGTGGAAAAATAGCTACCGAATATTTGATTAAGTTAGGTCATCGTCGCATTGCCCATATCACTGGTCCTCTTCAGACAAGGTCAGCGCTTAATAGATTAAAAGGTTATAAATTAGCATTAAAAAAATATGAAATTGAATACAGGGATGAATTGGTAGGAGAAGGTGATTTTAAAATAAAAGGCGGCTATCAGATTATGAAGAGATTTTTAAAATTAACTGAACCACCCGCGGCTATATTTGCTGCCAATGATCTGCTTGCTTTAGGAGCTATGCAGGCTATTCAAAAAAAGAATTTCCATATCCCGGAAGATTTTTCAGTAGTAGGTTTTAACGATATTGAATTAGCATCTTTTGTCTATCCTGCGTTAACCACT
>DASRME010000455.1:0-4693 GCA_035648095.1 Atribacterota bacterium
GTTCTGAAGGTGCTGATTTAGTAATAAGCACTGTCCTCAAAGAAAGCGTTATCCAAGAAAATTTTTCATTTACCAGAAAACAAGGAACATTATTTATTTTTGGAAGTGCTATTTCAAAACCTGAGATATTACTCAATTCTAATCGGATACACTATGACCAAATTAAAATTATCGGAACCTCCGCCTACAAACCTTTTCATTTTAACATTGCTTTAAAATTATTAAAAGAAAACCGCATATCAGTAACTCCTTTAATAACTTCAATCGAACCACTTAAAAATATTGCAAGAGCTCTTGATAATTATCTTAAACCGGAAAATTTAAAAATTATTATTAAAGTGTGAGTAAAAATGAATTCGAAATTTAAGGTATTAATAACCGATCCCTATCATCAGAATTTTCATATAGAAAAAAAATTCTTGCAACAATCAATGCAGTAGTAAAGGTTGGCCACTGTAAGACCGAGGAAGATGTAATTAGTCTTGGATCAGAAATGGATGGTTTGCTGGTTTCTTATATTCCTATTGGAAAGAAAGTAATAGAAAATCTACATAAGTGCATAGTCATAGTAAAATTTGCAGTTGGAGTAGACAATATTGATTTAGAGGCAGCAACTCTTAAGAAAATATTCGTCGTTAATGTTCCTCGATATTGTGTAGAAGAAGTCTCTACTCATACTGTTGCTTTGTTATTAAATCTAATAAGAAAAATCTCGAAATATGACCAGTCAGTAAAAAGGGGATGCTGGGATCCCCTGGTAGGTGATCCTATTTATAGATTGGAGAATAGGGTTTTAGGAATCATAGGCTTTGGCAATATCGGAAAAAGTGTAGCAGAGAAATTTCGTCCTTTTAAATTTTCAATAATTGTTTATGATCCTTTGGTAAATGATAAAATAATATCTAAATATGGCGCTAAAAAAGTAGAACTAGAAGCTCTTTTACGCCAATCAGATTATATCTCTCTACATTGTCCTTTAAATAAATATACCAAACATTTAATTGACTTTAAGGAAATAGAAATAATGAAAAAGGGAGTTTTTATCATTAATACCAGTCGGGGAGAAATTATTAATCAGAAGGCATTATATAAAGCTCTGCAAGATGGGAAAATTGCAGGAGCAGCATTAGATGTATTGGAAAAAGATCCGCCATCACTAATTGATATAATCAATGCTGATAATATAATCTACACACCTCACGTTGCTTGGAATTCAGTCGAAGCAGAAACGGAATTAAGAGAATCAGCTGCCCAAGAGGTAAAAAGAGTTTTAGAAGGAGGAAAACCATTAAACCTGGTTAATAAAGAAATGCTAAAATATTAATATTAGATAATAGATATAATAAAGCAATAAAAAATCAATTAAAAAGTCTCCCTAAATTGACAATTCGTTGCCTGGCAGATTTGGCAAGAATGATCATTTTTAGAAGATATTGTAATATTTTCACCCATCCCTATCATCCAGGACAAGGATTTTTGGGGAACCATCATATAGGACTCAGTCAATTTTACTCCAATTTTATCGACTGGAATAATTTGAAAAATATTTTTCTGCTGGCTTATATCCCAACCACCGGAGCCAGGACTAAAATATCTAGTCGTTTGAAGATTTTGTTCCTTTACTTCTTGGCAAACTAAACTTCTCATATAATTGCTTAAAGATCTAACTGACACTGTGCCCACAGCATCGAGAGCTACTGCTCGAGGATATTCTCCTTGAGAAAATAATTCAAAAACTTTATTCTCTAAAGAGCCTCCTATGGTAGCTACTCCAAATACTAAATAACTTACTCCTTTTAATAAATTCATTATCGAAGGACTAAAATTTAAAGAAAAGCCATTTATTAAATCTACTATTCCGCTTGAAAAGGATATCTGCTTAATCTTAACCGGAGAAGAAATCCCTTTTGGTTCAAAAAGATGATGACCTCGCTCAATTTCCTCCCGGGTGATTTTCATGATGGCGTTATTTACTTTTTTTAATTTATCATTATGGCATCCCTGATACCGCAAGACTTCTTCTTCATTTATTTTTAATTTAATATTCTTGGTAATTTTCATATAAATATACTCTTTCTATTTAGTTGGTTTATTGGCCGATTGAATAGTTTATTATTTTTTAACTTTAAAATTAAAAAAACATTGCCTCGGTAAATTCTTCCTGAAAATCAGGACGGGAAGATAATTCAATATATCTAATTTTCTCAGAAATCTTCTGGCTTATTTTTCTCATCTTGGTTGACAACAAAGCCATCTCTGCGCCTCTTCCAGCAGCATTACCAATAAATTTTATTCTCTTTAAAGGTAAGTTAGGAATTAATCCTATTCTTATTGCACTCTCTTTATCAATAAAATTACCAAATGCTCCGGCTAATAATATTTTATGAATATCCTCCTGAGGAATATTTATCTCTTTTAGAAGTATTTTTATTCCTGCAAATATTGCTGCTTTAGCTAATTGCACTTCTCTAATGTCTCTCTGGGTAAGATAAATGGGTTTCCCGTTTTCTGTTTCATTGCCTTTTACTAAAAGAAATTTATTACCTTTTTGTCCATTGATCATTCTTTTTTTAATCTCTCTGTTTAAACCGGGTTCACACTCTTCCCTGTCTATCAGCTTGCCACTTTTACCTATCAGTCCCAATTTAATTAATTCGGCAATGAGATCAATTAGTCCCGAACCACAAATGCCTCTGGCTTTACCATTTTTTATTACCCTATAAACAAGTGCTTCATTATCTATTTTAACTTTATCTATGGCTCCTTCCGCTGCTCTCATTCCTGAACTAATACGAGCTCCCTCAAAAGCAGGTCCGGCTGCGGCAGAGCAAGTCCAGATTTTTTTCTTTGAACTTAAAACTATCTCTCCGTTAGTTCCTAAATCCACAAAAAGAACGGTTTTACCTTCCCTCCACATAAAAGTAGATAGGATCCCAGCTGAAATATCTGCTCCTACAAAAGCAGAGATGTTAGGGAGCATAAAAATATTAGTAATTGGGTTAAGTGATAAACCTGGAATATCTTTTGCCTTCAAACTAAGGCTTTCCTTTATAACAGGAATATAAGGTGAAGGGGCTAAATTGATAGGATTAAGGCCTAAAAAGAGATGGTGCATACAAGTATTACCAACGATTGCCGTTTCGTAAATATTCTTTTTATCTATTTTTGCTTCCTGCGTAGTCTCTCTGATTATTTCATTTAATGCACCAACTACTTCTTTTTGTAATTTTTCTAAACTATCTTTTTGTCTTTGGATAAATTCAATTCGGGAAATAACATCTTCGCCATAAATAATTTGGGGATTGGTTTTTGCTAATGCAGAAAGTTCTTCTCCGGTTCTTAAATCAATTAAATACCCTGCTATCGTGGTTGTTCCAATATCAAAGGCAATTCCATAACTGCTTGTAGTAGTGTCGCCATTTTCTATATCGATTATTTCATTATTATATAAAATAACAGTTATTTTAAAATTAGCTTCTCTCATTAATGCAGGCATCTTTTTTAATATTTCTACAGATGTCTTTAAGTTAGAAATGTTCTCTACCTTTTTTGAAGACAATCCATCTTTGATTCTTTCCCAATCTGACCTCTGATCATCTAAAGAAGGTTCTTTTAAATCTAAAAATACTTTCTTTAAATTAGACTCAAGAGAAAAATTATTTTTGGTACGATGGGTATCTCCCTTCAAGTTAGAAGAAAATACTTTTTTAAAATCTAATCTAATTTTGGAAGGTATCTCAATGAGAGTATCCTTAAATATTTTAGTTTGACAGGCTAATCTAAAGCCTTTTTTTATTTCTTGTTCTGATAAAAAATTTTCTTCTACAGGAGTGATTGCATTCATACCTTTAATAACCAATATTTTACATTTACCACAAGTCCCCTTCCCACCACAGGGAGTATCAATGTTTATTCCCGCAATTTCCAAGGCTTCCAGTATAATAGTCCCTTCGTTCACTGTAATATTTTTTTTATCAGGCAGAAAATTTATTTTTTTCATTTATTTTATAAAGACATCCTTTCATTTAGAGACAACGTCCCATTCTCTAACACTTGACGCAGGTTACCTACTCTTGCTTTTTATTTTTTAGAACAGCCCCACCGTATTCCCCTTTTCATCGATATCTACTTTGGTAGCCGCCGGTATCGAAGGTAAGCCGGGCATGGTCATCATGGTTCCCAGGAGGGGATAGAGGAATCCTGCTCCTACGGATGCCCTGACATCCCGAACGGGTATACGGAAATGATTGGGTCTGCCTTTCACCTGTGGATCATGAGATAAAGAAAGATGGGTCTTGGCCATACAGATGGGAAGCTGATCAAAACCAACCTCGGTAAATAATTGAATCTTCTTTTCCGCTAAAGGGGCATAATCCACGCCATCAGCCCCGTAGATCTTGGTGGCGATGGTCTCAATCTTTTCTTTGATGGATCGATCCAGGGGATAGAGGTAGTGAAAGTGATTGGGTTTTTGGGTGGCCTCTACCACCGCTTGGGCCAGCTCGATGCCTCCTTCTCCGCCTTTGGCCCAGACTTCATGGGTCACTGCAGCAATGGCTCCGGCAGCAAGGGCCTTCTCTTTGATGAGTTTGATCTCGGCCGGGGTGTCGGTGGGGAAGCGGTTGATTACTACTATTGGAGGGACACCGTGCAGGAGGACATTCTCTATGTGTTTTGCCAAGTTCTCACACCC
>DASRME010000456.1:0-4801 GCA_035648095.1 Atribacterota bacterium
TAATATTTTCTTCAAAAGGTTTTCGGATAATCCCTTTTTCAGTTATAATTGCTTCCACATAGCCATTCGGAGTAAGGTCAAAAGCCGGATTAAATACCTTTGTTCCTGTAGGGGCTATTTGCTTTCCCAGTACATGAGTCACTTCTTTAGAGTCTCTCACTTCAATGGGAATTTCCTCCCCTGATTTTAGCGACATATCAATCGTAGATATCGGAGCAGCAACATAAAAAGGGATTTTATTTTCTCGGGCTAAAACAGATAAAGAATAAGTTCCAATTTTATTTACTACATCACCGTTTCGAGCAATACGATCTGCTCCGACTATAATTAAATTTATCTTTTTTTGATACATCAAAAATCCGGCCATATTATCGGTGATCAACGTAAAAGGAATTTTCTCATGAATTAATTCCCAGGTAGTTAGCCTCGCCCCCTGTAATGCTGGTCTGGTTTCATCGACATAGACATGTAATTTCTTGCCCTCTCTAAAAGCAGTCCGAACCACTCCTAAAGCAGTACCATAATCTACGGTTGCCAGAGCCCCGGTATTGCAGTGAGTAAGAATACTATCACCATCTTTGATTAGCGAAGACCCGTATTTACCCATTGCCTTATTAATTTTTATGTCTTCCCGAGCAATATTTTTAGCTTCCTGTAAGATTATATCTTTTAATTCAAATAAATCAACATCTTTTTTTATATTAATTAAATTTATCATTCTCTCTAAAGCCCAAAACAGATTAACTGCAGTGGGTCGAGTAAGAATCAGACAGTTTTTAGCTTTTTCCATATCTTGGATAAATTCTCCAATAGTACCTGCTTTTGAAGAATAAGCTGCTAAAGCTATGCCAAAAGCGGCAGCCACTCCAATAGCTGGTGCACCTCTTATTTTCATCTTCTTAATAGCTTCTGCAACCTCCTGATAGGTAGAACAATTAATAATTTCATATTTTAAAGGAAGTTCCCTCTGATTAATAAGAAACACTTTCCCTTCTTTCCATTCAATGGTTTTCATCTTTCCCTTTCTTTGATATAGTCGTTAGTATTTAAATAAAACTAATTATTCCCAAACTGGCTAAAGTAACAATTACTCCCGCTATTAACACTCCTCCTAATATTGCAGGAAAAGCATACCAAAACCTTATACCAAAGACAAATGCAGCAGCTGAACCGGTCCAAGCTCCTGTTACGGGTAGAGGAATAGCTACAAAAAATAATAAAAATAAAGCGCCATATTTTTCGAATTTTTTCTCGGTATTTAGACGTGTTCGTTTAAAAAACCATTCAAAAAATATATCAAAACAATTCCACTGGCGCAAATATTCAGAAAAGGGTTTCAAAAATAGCAATAAGAAAATTGCCGGTACTATGTTCCCCAAAACTGCAAAGATATATGCCCAAAAAACAGGCATTTTATAAATTGTAAGGGCTATCGGAATAGCTCCTCTTAACTCAGCAATGGGTAACGCGGAAATAAGAGCTATTCTCAAACCATCATTAATCAATTTTTTTAATTACCTTCTTAATTAATTTAGTCATAATCGGTTCAGAATCCGAAGCAATTTTTAGAATTTCCTCTACACTGGTTTTTATTATTACTCCATCAATAGCTAAATCGGTAATACAGGAAATTCCCAATACTTTCATTCCCATATGATTAGCTACTATAACTTCCGGTACTGTGGACATACCAACTGCATCTGCGCCAATACTTATTAAAAACCTATATTCAGCAGGAGTTTCTAAAGTAGGGCCGATTAAACCCACGTATACTCCTTCTTGTATTCTTATTTTTTCTTTTAAAGCTACTTTTCTAGCTAACTCGATAAGATTTTGACTATATGCTTCGGACATATCTGGAAATCTTGGTCCTAATTCTTCATCGTTGGGGCCAATTAAAGGATTATCTCCAAATAGATTTATATGATCGGTAATCAGCATTAAATCCCCTCTCTTAAAGAAACGATTCATCCCACCTGCTGCGTTAGAAATAATAATTGTATCTGCACCTAATTTTTTCATTACCCTTACCGGAAAAGTAACCTCTTGTAAGCTATAACCTTCATAATGATGAAATCTACCCTGCATAGCTACCACTTCTTTGTTTCCCAACTTCCCTAAAATGAGATTACCATCATGGCTTTGAACTGTAGATATGGGAAAATTAGGAATCTCACTATAAGAAATAATTTCCTTTTCTTCAATATCCTCTGCCAGTCTTCCCAATCCCGTTCCTAATATAATAGCGATTTTTGGTTTTATTTTATTTTTTTGATTAATAAATTCTACACTTTCTGTGACTTTCGCTTTTAAATCTTCCACTACTGTTGCACCCCTTAACTAATTTTAGTTGTCCAATTAGCCGATTCTCCAATTGAACAATTAATTCAGTCTGCCAGTCCGCCGGTCTACCAGTCTTCCAGTCAATTTAGCCGTTAGCATTAATACAAGTTATTAGTTTATAGTTTTTGATTTTTAGATAAGAAAAATCAGTTTTCGGTTCATTACAAGAGCTTATAATAATACAACTGTATATGTTTGAGTTTTTTATAAACCTGAAACTCGTAACTTGTCACTAATTACTCATTATTTATCACTGTATTTTATTCTGGCTCCTATTTTCTTTCTTCTTTTCCTTGTTTTTCTTGTCTTCACTATATACTATATACTAAATACTATATACTATTTTACGTTCTTGGAAACGCCCTATAGTATTCCTCGCTGACCCATTTTCTACTTACGTGGGTATAAATTTGGGTAGTAGAAATATCTGAATGCCCTAGCATCTCTTGAACTGACCTGAGATCTGCTCCATTTTCTATCAAATGCGTAGCTAAGGTATGTCTTAAAGTATGTGGAGTTATCCTCTTTTCTATCCCTGCTTTATGAGCATATAATTTTACCAGGTAAAATACTCCCTGTCGAGAAAGTTTTTCTCCCCGGTTATTTAAAAACAAAGTATTATTATTCAGATTTTTAACTAATTTTGGCCTAACTTTATCCAAATATAAACTTAAAGATTGATATGCTTTATTCCCAAAAGGAATAATCCGTTCTTTGGAACCTTTTCCCAGACATTTTAACATACAATTTTCCATATTTATATCATTAATTTTCAAATATATCAGTTCTGACACTCTCATGCCGGTAGCGTAAAGCAATTCTAATATTGCCTGATCCCTTAGGCCCAAATTACCCTTAAAATTAACCTTATCTAATAAAAGATTTATTTCTCTTAAGCTTAGTGCATGTGGGAGTTTCTTACTCACCCGGGGAAATTCAATCAGACTGGTAATATCTTCGTCAATGTAACCCTCCATTAGTAAAAAGCGATAGAACATCTTCACTGCTACTAAATTTCGAGAAATTGAATTAATCTTTAAATTTTTTTCCCTTAAATAAACGAAATAATTATTCACCAAAATTTTATTTGTCTGCTTAAAAGAACTTATTTTATTCTTTTTTAGAAAATCAATATATTTTATCAAATCATATCTATAGGAGATTAAAGTGTTTTGAGCTAAACCTCTTTCAATGGATAAATAGTCTAAAAAATTTTCTAAATTTTCTTCTAATTTTTTCATTTTATGACAACTTTTGTGCCAGGCACTAAAGTTTACATTTAGACAACTTTAGTGCCTGGCACAAAAGTTGTCATCCTCTAGTACTGTATTGCTAAATCCGAAGAAACAATTTGAATCCAAACATTCCCTGGAATTAAGGCGATTCTGTCCCCTTTTTTATACATAAATATGGTTCTTGATTTTAAATCTTGCTTTTCCCAAATAATTTCTTCTGCGCTACCTTTAAAAAATAATAATCCTTTCCCCTTGCCGATAAAATCTACCGCTAACCTCCCCTCTTCATCAATGACTTTGGTTCCTGCAAATTGAATTATAATATTATCTACTGCTAATTGTTTTTTGGTTTTAGCATCTATATGAGGTTCACCATTCATAAATCTTAAATATTTCATTGATTCAGGTTGGTATTTATAACTTACCTTATAGTTAATATTATAAGGGATTATTATAGTATCCGTTTCTCTGCCAGTTAACCTTTCATTTCTATCAATTTCAAATTGATAATCCTGTTTTTTTATCATCTCGATATAACCCAACTTATCGGCTTCTTTTCTTAACTTTATGGTAGAAGTATATAAATTATGAGGCGGTTCTCGATCATTAGTTCTCCAGAAAGGCTGAAAATTCACAAACTCATTTATATCATCTATCCTCTCTTCTTTTATAAAATTATAAGCATCTTCACTCCCCCCAGCATGGGCATAAATTGCCTGATGTTCTAAAGATTTACTAACAAAGTAAGGTCTTGCACTTCTTATCGGTCCAACTTCTTCTGCTTCCTGGTCATAATAAATAGCTAAAAATCTGGTAATTCCACCTTCTGCTAAAACTTCATAAACAATACTAGCTTTATCCAAACCACTTTGTGGTCTGGCTCCTTCTGAATTTTCTACCATAATAGAAAGAGGTCTGCTGCCAAAAGGAGATTCTTTCTCCTTTACTTCCGGTAAAGTGGTAATTTCTCCGGGGTTTACGACTGTACCATAAGTTGCCTCAATATTTTCTTCTTCTTTTTTACCTAAATTAACTTTGAGCTGCGATTCGCCCGGTTCAAATATCTCTCCCTTCACTTCTTCCCTGCTGGTTATAGTCTGCTGAAAATATTCAGTAGAAACGCTTATATTTTCACCTAAAGATTCTTTGGCTTGAGCTGGAGGAGCTACTGACATAGGCGGAGTTTCAATCTCAGGAGTTTTAACTTCTACTTTTGGTACTCC
>DASRME010000457.1:0-4209 GCA_035648095.1 Atribacterota bacterium
AAAAAAAACAAGAAGAAGGCTTTAAAGAACCTGATTTACCCGTTCTTTTTGTCTGGTTTATAAGCATGTTGAGCGGAAAAGCCTGGGAATATTTGGGTCTCATCATGAATCCTGAAACCAAAGAAATCAATAAGGATTTTAAAAAAGCTAAGATTGCTATAGATACTATTACATTTTTATATGATCAGATTAAAGATGATTTAAACCCGGAAGATTTTAAGCGGATCGATAATTTATTGGCAAATTTAAGAATGAATTATGTGGAGAAATTGAAAGAATCATAAAATAATTCTAGTTGCTTTGTTTTCCAATTAGATAATTCCAATGTTTAGGACAGGTGTTTCGCTTGTCTATAAAGGAATATTAGCAAGAAGAAAGAGGGGAGGGTGTATGAATAATGAAAAAATATTTTTATAAAATTGGTTTGAATTTATTGACCCTATTTTCAATTTTAATATTAGGTAGTGCAATAATTTATGCTCAGGATTATCAGACCCATTATAAGAATGGATATGAATATTTTCTTCAGGGAAAATATGAAATGGCTGAGCAAGATTATAAAAAAGCAATAGAACTAAACCCTAATTTTGAGAATGCCCATTACTGGCTGGGAAAAGTATATACACAGACTGGTGTTTACGACCAGGCAATAGAACAATGGAAAGAAGTTTTAAGAATAAACCCCGGAAATCAATATGCCTTTCGGAATTTATTAGATAGTTTTAAAAGCACTTCCCGAGTTCAATCAAATGGGGCGAGTGCTTATTTAGAAGAGGGAATTAAAATAATTGGAAATCCGGAAGAATATCTTTTTAAGGGAGATGCTCCTTCTGTAAGCAATTTATTAAGCGCCATCCCTTATTTTAAAAGAGCAGCCGGTATAGAACCGAATTTATTGGATTCTTTTTACTGGATGGGTGAAACTTATCGAGTTTTAGGGGAAAAAAGCACCTGGCAGTTTAGCAATTTAGCTATAGCAAATTATAAAATAGTTCTCGATAAAGAAGATACTACTAATTCAGTCTCCTTTAACCATACCTCATCATATTGGCATTCTTATGTGCAATTAGCCAAAATTTATAGCTCTTTAGGATTGAAAGATAAAGAAGAAAAATTATGGCTTCAGTTGGAGAAAACAAAATCACTCCCCTATAAACAGGCTTTAGAAAGAAAAGGATATTTTGATTTTGGCTATCCTTCCCGAATAGAAATTAACTTTAAAGATGGAGATAAGATAGAGAAATGGAATTATCCAGAAAAGGATATTATTTTTACAGTAGTCAATGGAGAAGTAGAAGGCGAGAAAGAGAAAATGCCCGAGCAGAGCGAGATAGAAATAAAAGTAGAAGAAACTGTACCGGAAGAGAATAATTAGTATATAGTATATAGTATATGGTATATAGTTAAGACGAAAGAAAAGAAAAATAAAAATTGAATCCAGTCTACTTCTTTTTTTAAACTTGAAACTTGCATCTCGCACCTTGTAACTTGTATTAAAACTAACGACTAGATACTAAAAGAGGGGGAAGAATAATTTTAAAGGAAGAAGCAAGCATAAAACGTTTAGGGATAATGGGCGGAGTATTTAACCCCATACATTTTGGACATTTGTTTACTGCTGAAGAAGCAAGGGTTGAATTTAAATTAGATAAGGTAATGTTTGTACCCTGCCGTCAGCCTGCTCACAAAAGAGAAAATAATATTTCTGATCCCGAACATAGATATTTAATGACAGTTCTGGCTACTCGTGATAACCAATTTTTTGAAGTATCCAAAGTTGAAATCAATAGGCCGGGACCTTCTTATTCAATAGATACTGTTAAAGAATTTTTAAAAAAGTATAACCAGAGAGTTAAAATATTTTTTATTACCGGAGCTGATGCTTTTTTAGAGATAGACTCTTGGTATAAAAGTGAAGAACTACTTAAGATTTGCCAGTTTGTGGCTGCAACCCGACCAGGATACGATTTAAATAAATTAGACCAAAAATTTAAAAATATTATAAAAATTATGGAAATTCCTGCTTTGTATATATCTTCTACTGATATTAGGAATAGGATTAAAGAAGGTAGGAATATTAAATACTTGGTTCCTTATGAAGTAGAAAAATATATATACGAAAAAGGATTATATTTTAAAAGGTAAACTTTAGTGCCAGGCACCAAAGTTTACCTTTTGGTAAATTTAGTATTAGGATTTTCTTTGGGGCAAGAAACAGGAGATAGGAGTGGATATCAACATAATAAAATCAAGATTAAAAGAGGTAATGAGTGAAGAGAGATTAGAACACTCGGTTAATACCTCTAAGGTTGCTCGCAGGTTAGCTATAAAGTATAATTATAATGCAGATAAAGCAGAGATTGCCGGACTGTTGCATGATTGCGCTAAAGATTTAGATTATGAGATTTTAAAAAAAATGGTTTTAGAATATAACATAAAGGTGGATAAAATTATTCATAGAATTCCAAGGTTATTACATCCTTTAGTAGGTGCCGCTATAGCAGGGAAGGAATTCAATATCCAAGATCCTGTTATTTTAAAAGCAATTAAAGCACACAGTACCGGTGCAGTTCAAATGTCCCTTTTAGACAAGATAATTTACTTAAGTGATAAGATTGAGCCTTTAAGGGATATGGCGGGAGTGGAAGAAGCAAGAGAAATGGCAGAAAAAGATTTAAATAGAGCAGTATTAATGGTTTTAGATAGAGGGCTAATCTATCTGATTAGTAAAAGTTTCCTCATTCATCCTGTTTCTATAAAAGCTAGGAATAATATCTTAAACAAGGTGGGTGGTTTTGGTAAATGCCTGAAAATAGTTTAGGGGATAGGATAAGAAGAAACAAAGGAAGAGGGTTGAAAAAGAAAAAAGAAAAAAAAGTAATCTTAACTATATTTTCCATCCTAATATTGGTTATTCTAATTTTTTTATTAAAATATCTTGGAATATTTCCCTTCAGCTCTGAAATATTATCTTACAATCGAATCAATATCTTAATTGTAGGCTGTGACGAGGTTGAAAATAACGGACGTGCAGATACTATACTTTTTTTAAGTATATCCCCCAAGACAAAAGATGTTCTTATTCTGTCTATCCCCAGGGATACCAGAGTGGAAATTCCAGAAAGAGGAATGGATAAAATAAATCATGCTTATGCTTTTGGGGGAGAAAAATTAATAGCAGAGACCGTTAGTTTATTTTTAGATGTACCGATTGATTTTTATGCAATAGCGGATTTTAACGGATTTGTTAATATTATTGATAAATTAGGCGGCGTAGAGATTGATGTAGAAAAAGAGATGCACTATGTGGATAAGGCAGGAGGATTAGATATAAATCTTTATCCGGGGAAGCAAATATTAGATGGGGAAAAATCTTTGCAATACATAAGATTCAGGCACGATAATTTGGGTGATTTAGGTCGAATAAAAAGGCAACAAAAATTATCCCTGGCCGTAATAGAAAAGATGATGAATTTTGATTCTATAATTAAAATTCCGCAGATATCAGAAGAGATGGAAGGATACATAGAGACTAATATAAATGTACAAGATGCTATTACCTTAGGTAATTTATTCAAAGGTATAAATCAAGAGGAGGTTAAGATTGAAACTATTCAGGCTAAGCCGGTTTATATTAAAGGAATCAGTTATTTAGAACCAGATGTAGAAGAAGTACGGCAAAGGGTAAAGTCATTGATCTATGGTAAGAATAGCGGAATGAAATTGGAAATTTTGAATGGAAATGCTATGTCCGGTGTTGCTCGCAGGATTGCTAAAGATTTAGAATTACAGGGATTTGAAATAGTAAATATTGGCAATGCCGATAGATTTGATTATGAAAAAACTAAAATTATAGTTTATTCAAAAAAAGTAAATTTAGATGATGCATTTAAAAAACTATTTAACGATTTTGAAATTGTGAAAGAAAACCAAACCAATACTAACTTAGATTTAGTAATAATATTAGGGAAAGATATGACGGAATAGTATATAGTATATCGTATATCGTATAGAAAGCTATAAGTACCAAATTCTGGTTTTCATTTTCTTTACGATATACTAGTAAAAAAAAAGAGGTGATGTTTTGAATAAAAATTCATTAGCTATTGCAAAAATGGCTGTAGCTGCTGCTGAAGATAAAAAAGCACAAGACACAGTAATATTAAAACTAAGTAAATTAACTCTAATTGCGGATTATTTTGTAATCAC
>DASRME010000458.1:0-3887 GCA_035648095.1 Atribacterota bacterium
GGGCTTTTTTATTTTAAAATATTTTACGAAAAAAGAAGGATTTTTAAAAATAGATGTAGTATATAAAAATATCCTAGGATAAATTATATGATAGGATTGGAGGATTAGATTTTTTTAAAAACAAAGATAAATCTTTACTAAAATTAATACAGTATTTGCTTAATTAGACGATTTGCTGAATAATTAATAATATTGTCATTAATTTTACATAAACCTATGAACAAAAAAATTCTTTTCATTATTATAATAATTGCTGTAGGAATATTTTATTGGATGTATCAATTAACACCTGAAGAGTTAAAGGGTGAGTATGATAATACTTTCATCTTTGTTTGTCCTCCTGGTCACGAAATTAAAATTAGCTATAATGAAGAAGGCGATTCGGCTTCTCTTTTTGTTGAAGGTGAAGAGTATAAACTTAATCGAGTCGTAAGTGCGTCGGGAGCAAGGTATGCAAATGATGATGAAACAGTTGTTTTTTGGGAGCATCAAGGAGAGGCAATGGTGGAGGTTAATGGCGAAACAATTTATAAGGAATGTAAGCTTAAAGAATAAAGAGGAGTTTTATTTTTTCTTTAATTTCCCCTTTTTCGTATAATATAATAAAAACCAATCTTGTATATCATTTTTTAATAAATATAAATTAGATTTTAATTAAAGGAAAGGATAAAAAGAGCTCAATGAAACAGTTATTTGAAAAAACGAAGATTAATCAGATGGAACTTAAAAATAGGTTTGTCCGTAGTGCTACCTGGGAAGGATTAGCAAACACGAATGGTTCATGCAGTAAAGAAATTATTGATATGATGATAGAGTTGTCCAAAGGTCAGGTAGGATTAATTATCAGTAGCCATGCATACATTAATCCAACTGGGCAATCGCACATTAGGCAATTAGGTATCTATAATGACTATCTCATAGATAGTTATAAAAGAATGATTGAAATGGTTCACCATGAAGGAAGCAAGATCATTTTACAGATTAATCATGGAGGGGGTCGAGCTATGGGTCAATTAAAAGATACCAGGTCATTCGGTCCTTCCTCTTTAGAAATTAAGGATTATAGCTGTAGAGAAATGACTGTAAGTGAGATAGTTCAAACCATTGAAGATTTTAAAAAAGCTGCAGTAAGGGCAAACAATTCAGGTTTTGACGGTATTCAACTTCATGGGGCCCATGGTTTTTTGCTGAGTGAGTTTCTTTCTCCTTTTTTTAACAGAAGAAAAGATCATTATGGAGGAAGTATTGAAAACCGAGCTCGTATTATTTTGGAAATTCTTCAAGCGATCAGGTCGGAATTAGGTCGACAATTTACTATTATTATTAAACTGAATTCGGATGATTTTATAAAGAATGGATTTACTCCGATTGAAATGGTACAGGTATCAGCATTGCTTGAAAAAGCAGGCATGGATGCAATTGAGTTAAGCGGAGGAACAGCATTGAGTGTAAGCAAATATTCTTCCGAAAGAGTCAGTAAAGGTGATTTCCAAGAAGATGAAGTGTACTATCGTGAGGCCGCCAAATTGTATAAAAAAGAAATAAATGTCCCTTTGATATTAGTAGGCGGAATCCGGTCTTACGAGGTAGCTAAAGACTTGATAGAACAAGGGAAGACAGACTATATTGCCCTGAGCCGCCCTTTTATCAGAGAACCAGGCTTAATCAAACGGTGGCAAAAAGGTGATACCAGAAGAGCTACCTGCA
The DNA here is from genome assembly GCA_035648095.1 of Atribacterota bacterium. GTDB lineage: Bacteria > Atribacterota > Phoenicimicrobiia > Phoenicimicrobiales > Phoenicimicrobiaceae > Sediminicultor. The sequence continues at coordinate 1,708 of DASRME010000458.1, forward strand.
TTTCTTGCAGTCAATGCTTTATTCCGATGAGGGCAGGAGAGGGCTTGTATTGCGTGGTAGATAAGTAGGGTGATCATAGAGGTATTTTTATTCCAAGTAGATTATCAATACATTTCAAATTGAGTATAGAATAATCCAATAATATTTAAGGATGAATAATCGAATTTCATATTCTCAATGGATAATTTAACTGAAAAGTTCTGAACGTGTCCAATAGGGGGAGCTTGCTAATTCCAAGCCCTTTGGCCTTTGCTGAAGGGCTTTTTTATTTGAAAATATTTTATAGAAAAAGAAGGATTTTTAAAAGATTTGTAGTATTAGATAATAAAGTATATATAAACTTAATTCCAATAATAACCAATATCGTAAAGTTTCTTACTGATGCAAAAGAGAAAAAATCTGTTAATAGGATGGTAAAACATTTCCTAAAGAGAAAATGATTGAAAAAAAAACATTAAGAAGAAATAGGTTTTAGAAATGAAAACAATAGTAATTTATAGCAACAAACTGAAGAATTATGATTTTGGAGAAGGACATCCCTTTAGGAGCAATAGATTTGAAAAATTTTTAGAATTATTTAAAGAAAAACTTGGCAAAGAAAAAAGTTTTGAATTGAAAGAAAATAATTCTTTAGCTACTGAAGAAGAATTAGAACTTTGGCATACTAAAGCTTACATTAAGGTTATACAAGAATCCTCACAAGGTGGAAATATATCTAATTTATTTCGATTTATCGGTACGGGCAATGTAAATCCTTTTACTAAAAAATTACCTCCAGGGATAGAAGAAGGAGCAAGAGCGATAGTTAAGAATTCGCTTTTAGCCATAGATTATAATCAGCAAAGGAAGGCAGAAAAGGTGATAAGTATTGGTGGTGGATTACATCATGCCATGTCTGATTTTGGAGAAGGTTTTTGTATTTACAATGATGTAGTAATAGCTGCTAAGTATGCTATAGAAAAATATAACTTAAAAAGAGTTCTAATTTTGGATACAGATGCTCACGCGGGAAATGGAACTTGTAAGGCCTTTTATTCTGACCCAAAAGTTTTGTTTGTTGATATTCATCAAGAAGGCATTTATCCAGAGACAGGTTCGGTTGACGAGATCGGTGAGGGAAAAGGAAAAGGATTTACTGTTAACCTTCCTTTAGAGGCTGGAACAGGAGATAAGGCCTATGAATTAATTTTTGATGAAATAATCTTTCCTTTGGCCAGAGAATATAAACCCGAGATGATTATCAGATATGGAGGTTCTGATCCTTATTTCGATGATGAACTAACCAATTTGGGTTTGACTTTAGATGGTTTTGAAATGATAGGAAAGAAGGTTTGGGAACTAAGCAGGGAACTTTGTGAAAACCGCTCAGTTGATTTACTTTGTTCAGGTTATAACTTAGAAGTTTTGCCAAAAATATGGTTGACCTTGGTAGCAGCTATCAGCGGAGTGAAAATTAATTTTAAAGAATCAGCCCCTAATATAAGAGACAGAAAAATTACTGAAACAAAGAATTTAATTGAGAAAGTAAAAGGAAAATTAGCTCCTTATTGGAAATTTATTCAAAGAGAGACTTAAAAAGAGCATATTAATAATAAACAGGAAATGCATCTTATTTTTAGATAATTGATATTTTAATCTTAAATTAGATAATTAGGGAAGCTGTGCAAAATCAATAATTCGGAACCTTATTTTAAGAGTTATTCTAGTTTTTTAATTCCTAATAAATGCATATTACTTCTCCTAACCTTTGATACACCTTTTCAGTCTCATCACTTATGCAAAAGTTTCGAAACTCGTCTACTTGCCTCCACCAAGTTTAAAAACTTAAAGCTCTTTAGTAAAAAAATTGTAAAGTTTTTATTTATATACATTTTATGGATTATAATTTTTGAAGATTACCTCTAATATTGAAGAATTAACTGATTTAATCTAATATTTTCAGTTGTAATATTTCCCTTAAAAGTTCTGAAAGCGTCCAATAGGGGGAGCTCGTCAATTTCAAGCCCTTTGGCCTTTTGCCAAAGGGCTTGTTTATTTTAAATTATTTTTCAGAAAAAGAAGTATTTTTGAAATAAATGTAGTATATTATAAAAATATAATAGAACAATTAGTTTCTAAAGCATGATAAAGGCAAGCTATTTCGAAAGGATAGTACGCAAAGTCAAGGATCTAAAATATTG
>DASRME010000459.1:0-2086 GCA_035648095.1 Atribacterota bacterium
AAACTATTGAAAAAAATAATGTTTTAACCATAGGAGAATTATCAGAGGTTTCCGGAACAAGACTAACTACGCTTAAATATTATACTGAGCTTGGAATTTTGCCTTTTAACCAGGCCGAAAAAAGATTAACCCGGAAATATAATAAAGAAGAGGCATTAGAACGCCTTGGGAAAATTAAAGAATTGAAGGAAAAAAGATTAACTATAAAAGAAATGGTTGATTATTTTAATAAGCCTACTAAAGAAAGATAAAACATACAAATTTTAACAAATTTTAAATGTGTAGAAAATGCTTATTTTTTATACGCTTGGCAATGTATAACAAAATATACTGATTTTAGAAATACAAATAAAATACTTCAATTATTTTAAGTTGTCGAAAATTTTTCTTAAAGAGGTAACATTATGAATAAAGCTGAACTTGGTTCAAAAACTGCAAAAGGAGGATTTGCAAATGAAAAGGCAATTTGTGAAAAGTTTAATTCTTGGAGAAATGATATAGAAGCACAAGAATGGCTTAAAATAATGGGGTATGACATTAAAAAACTTAATTCTGTAAAAGCAATTCAGATTCCTACCAGTATAAAGAAAATCGATTTAAGTAAGTTTGAGGTTAAAGAAGAAGAAGAAGAATATGAACAGTTTGTAAGATTTAAAAAGTCGGATGCTCAGATAAGAATCATTATAATGATTGGAAATATATTAAAAATTGAAAATTTATCGCTAAAGAAAGCAAACTCTAATGCTGATTATAATCAAATTGACAAAAGAACCGTTGAAGTCTATCGAGAAATATGGAACTTTGACGATGAAATTGCTTTTTGGCTTAAACTTTTCACCGGAGAATTAGATCCTGAAAGACATTCAAGAAAAACAGGTATTAAAAAATTCAAAGATAAAAGACGCTTGTTCTTGAATGAGATGCCAGAAATAATTCAAAAAAAGATTATTTGTTTTTTCAAGAGAAATAGAATTATGGTAATAAGTGATATAATCAAGGGTAGAGGGGGATTATCTGCAGATTGGATATTAGTTACAAGATTTAACCCAAATAACAAGACAACTACATGGACGCTCAAAGATATAAATGTTGCAATGAATTTTTTTGGAAGTGGTGAAATCTGTATTTCGCCAAGAGGAAGTTTACATATTGGAAAAGTAACCATGCAAAGAAAAGGCGGGACCCCAGATCCTACAAAAATACAATTCAAAATGAAACCGTGCCAGCTATTTGAAATAGGAGAATAATAATGAAAGTAAATAAAGTATACTTGGGTGACTGTATAGAAATTATGAAAAGTTTACCAGATAAATCCGTAGATTTAGTGTTTGCAGACCCACCTTTCAATATAGGTATAAAATACGATACCCACAATGATAACATGCCTTATGAAGAATATTATAAATGGTCCGAAAAATGGATAGGAGAAATAGGAAGATTACTTAAAAACAATGGGGCGGTATATGTTGCTATCGGCGATGAATTCGCAGCAGAAATAAATATAATTTTAAAAAGAGCGGGTTTTCATTTCAGAAATTGGATTATATGGTATTACACTTTTGGACAAAATCAGAGGAAAAAATTTAATCGCGCTCATACACATATTTTATATTTCGTTAAAGACAAAAACCAGTTTACGTTTAACGATAAAAATATAAGAATACCTTCGGCAAGGCAACTTATCTATAAAGATAAACGTGCAAATCCTATTGGGAAAATACCTGATGATGTTTGGCAATTTTCAAGAGTTTGTGGCACTTTTAAGGAGCGTATTGAGAAACATCCCTGTCAAATGCCTGAAGACTTATTAAAATTAATAATAAAAGCAAGTTCTAATGAAGAAGATTTAATTTTAGATCCTTTTGGTGGAACAGGAACAACAGCTATGGTAGCCAAAAGATTAAAACGAAATTTCATAACAATGGAAATATCAGAGGAATATTATAATGTTATATTAAAAAGATTGGATGGCAAAATTGCAGAAATAAGAAAAAATAAAAAGGTTGAATTTAAAGAACAGAAAACATTATTCGATGTTATGCGATTGTCGCAAAAATTACGATAGATTAAACAAAAGGGAATTTTT
>DASRME010000460.1:0-2798 GCA_035648095.1 Atribacterota bacterium
AGATTGGGAATCATGCCGGGGATGTTATCGATACCCGGGTTTTCCAATTTACGCTTATGGAAATCGGTAATTGGGTGAATGCCGACCAGAGTACTGGTCGAATTATCCATATTCCTAACGGCATGGTGTTAAGTGAAGTGCTGGCAAATTACAGCAAAGGATTTCAGTATATCTGGAATGAAATTCCGGTCCTGATAACTTTCGAAAGCAATTGGCAAAAAGCCAAAAAAATATTACAAAATATAGCTGATAAGGATGCTGAACAATTAAGCAAAGCAGCAGAGAAGAGAGTAAAAGAGGCCAGTAAAAAATTTATGATATTATATTCCAGACTTACCCCTATTGTTTATACCAGTGTACAGAATAGCGGCGTCTTGTTGACCATACGCTATCTTTGCGAACCTCAACGCCGTCGAGACAGCGAGCAGGCAATTTGGGAAGATGTTTTAAAAGAATTTGCCCAGCAAGCTGACATAGACTTTGCTTATCCTACTCAGCGTTTTTATAATAATCAACTTGAGAGAAAGGGGCATGGTAAAGGCTCACCTGCTGGAGATTATACTGATCAAAGCTTTACCAAAGGACCGTTCCTTGACAAAGTTTAAATTAAAGAAATAAGAAAAAAAGGAGCTTTATTTATATGCAGTTACAATTGATTGTGGCCATTATTATAGCTATTCTGGCTGTTGTTTTTGCCCTTCAGAATGCAGTCCCAATAGCGGTAAGTTTTTTGACCTGGAGATTTGAAAGCTCATTAGCCCTGGTACTTTTGATTACCTTTGCTCTGGGGATTCTGATGAGTTTATTAGTGTCAGTTCCATCTGTGATAAAAAAAATGAAGATAATTTCCAGCCAAAAGAAGAAAATCCAGAAGTTGGAAATCGGCCTACAAAAAGAGGCTGGAATCAAAACAAAAGAGGAAGTTGAAAGCGAAAAACCAGAACTGCCTTTAGAATAACTAATCACTAAACCATGATTTTATCGGAAGCATTGGGTCATTTTGTAAATAGCTTCAATAAAGCTGTTCATCACTGATAAAAAATATATTTAACAAAAAACAACCATTCCTTTGGTATTTTTCAGAAGGGTTTTTTATATAAAGAATAGTATCGCTCCATCCTTCTTTAGCTCCCATTAGTTTGTTAAAGGACCGTTGTCCTCTGACAAGGTTTGTTTCAGTATTTTTAAAAATACCTCTACTATTTTAGGTTCAAACTGTGCAATGCTCCCTATATCTACTAAGTTTAAACATAATTTTTTCAGTTATCAATTAATCAGGTATAAAAGGTGAGGAATAAATTGACTTTGCAAATATAATTTTTTGGTATTATAATGTTAACAAAATAAAAACAAAATCTGTTAATCATATAATTTTAGATGGGAATGAAAAGAAAGCTAAAAACCATATACCTGAAAAGGATAAGAAAAATATATGAAAGATAATGAAAAAACTAAAGAACAATTAATAGACGAAATGGCGAAATTAAAAACTAAGCTCCAACAAATAGAAGAAAATTTGCATGAGAGCGAGGAAAAATATCAAATTCTTTCAGAAGCGACTACTGATTGCATTCTCATAGAGACAGTAGAAGGTCGCGTACTTGAATGTAATACTGCCGGTGCAAAGATGTTTGGCTACAATAAAAAAGAAATGATTGGTTTGACTATAAATGACAGAGTTCCCGAAGGGTTTGCAAAGAAATTACCCAAGGTCATTAGCGAAAAAGAAGTAACCCAAGGTTTTTTCGTCCCTCGAATAAGCAAAAAGAAAGACGGTACTATTTTCCCCACAGAAATTGCCACCAAAATTGTTAATATCAAAGGAACCCCACGACTTATAACTTATATTCGTGATATCACCAAACGTAAAAAAGCAGAGAAAAAACTGAAGAAAGCCAGAAAGATGTTTACCAGTATTTTTAATAGCAGTCCGGAAGCCGCCCTTTATCATGATAAACAAGGCCGTATCATCAATATAAATCCCCGTTTTACTGAATTATTCGGCTATACCCCAGAAGAGATGATAGGTAAAAAAATAGATGAAGGGATGATTTATCCTGCAGGTAAGATAGAGGAAGGAAATATTCTAACTCAGAAAGCATTGAACGGATTTTCTGACTATGAAACCATTGGGAAGAAAAAAAATGGTACTTTAATCTCGGTAATTATCTCTACAGCTCCGGTTATAATTGACAAAAAAGTTCAGGGAACCATCGCTTTATACAAAGACATCACTGAACGCAAAAAAGTCGAAGAAACCTTACAGAAGAGTCAGCAGGAATTTGCCAGTCTCTTTAGAAACAACCCTGAAGCTTTAGTCTATGTAGATGAGAAAGGTGCGATCTTAAATATAAATCCCCGTTTTACTGAACTATTCGGCTATACCTTAGAGGAGATAAAAGGTAGAAATATTGATAGCGGGATAGTTCACCCCTCTGGTAAATTAAAAGAAGGGGAGAAATTAACTAAAAAATCATTAAAAGGTTATCTTAATTTTGAGACTATCAGAAAAAAGAAAGATGGTACTCCCTTTCCGGTTTCTTTATCTATTTCTAATATTTTAATTGATGGAAAATCAAAAGGGGGAATAGGCATTTATATCGATATTACTGAACGGAAAAAGTTGGAAAAAAAGTTGGAAAAGTTGGCTCACTTTGATGTTCTTACCGGATGCTGCAGTAGAGGATATGGTCTAAATCAACTTGAACAACAAATAAAAATAGCTAATCGAAAGAAAACGACCGTCACATTATTCTATCTCGATATAGACAGATTCAAATATATAAATGATGCCTTCG
>DASRME010000461.1:0-3290 GCA_035648095.1 Atribacterota bacterium
TTCCAATTATACCACTTAATATCAGTATTAATAAGAAAATTGGTCCATAAGGTTCTAATTTCGCAAATTTATAAGCCTGAGGATCAGGTAAAAAACCTAATAGTATTTTGGAACCATCTAAGGGTGGAACAGGGATTAAATTAAACATAGCCAGTGCTAAATTTATGATTACTCCTGTCTGTAGAAATATCAACCAACCTTTGAGCATAGTTATCGATAGATTAAAAAAAGAGCTGTTTTGGGTCATAGTAATTTGCCCGATAAAATAATAACTTAATCTTAATATGAGAGCAAATATTACAGCAGTTGTAATATTGGCGATAGGTCCGGCCAAAGAAACATATATCATGTCTCTTTTGGGATGATTTAATCTATTAAAATTTACCGGTACCGGTTTCGCCCAACCAAAGCGGAACAAAAGCAGCATTAAAGTTCCCATAGGATCAAGATGAGCCAAAGGATTTAAAGTAAGTCTCCCCGCTTCAGCCGCTGTTGGATCACCTAATTGATAAGCCATCCTGCCATGAGAGTACTCATGTAAAGTAATAGCAATTAAAACAGCTGGTATACTCCAAACAATTTCGAATATTTTATCCAACATTTTTTTATTTTTTATCCCTTTCTTTTAAAATATGTTTTAAAAGTATCATTTCATCCTCTTTATTTTTTACTTCACCGTCCAGCTGGGCATAAAGTAATCTATCTAAAGTCTGTGAATAGATCGGACCAGGTTCAATATGTAATTTTTTTAGTTCTTTCCCCGAAGTGTATACACTTTCCTTTTTATATTTTTTAAAATAATCAACTATCCTGTTTTTTACAATATCATCTCTACTTTCCGTCATCATTAAAAATAATAATTCATTAGACAAACCTTTTAATTTTATATAGATATTACTTGGTGATATTTCATCCTTTTGCGACATAAATCCTATAATTTGATTTAAATTTGTGTAAATATAGTATATATTATCTAAAGACTTTTGCTTGAATATTAACTCTTTGAAAATTCTTTGTACTTGTTTTTTTTCTAAATCTTTGATTAGACAGCAAAGATATATCATCCATAATTGTATTTTTTCATCAGGCATATTAACTTTCCAAAATTCACGATTATCTTTCACCCTATTTAATCTTCCCAACATAGCTTCATTTAATTCTATTTCCGGAAGGATATATTTTAAAGCCCCTAATTCATCCATTCTTTTTAAAGATTTTATCGGATTTTTTTCTTGTAATATCAGTATTAATTCTTCAGCAACTCTTTTTCTCCTTAATCTGGAGAGTAATTTATCATTAATTGCTTTTTTAAGGAAATCTTCAGTTGATTTATCCATTTTAAAATTGTATCTCTGCTCGAATCTTATTGCCCGTATTATTCGTGCAGGGTCTTCAACAAAACTCAAATTATATAAAACCCTGATTGTCCCTAAGTGTAAATCTCTCTGCCCACCAAAAAAATCAATTAATTTTCCATAATATTTTTGATTTAACTGGATAGCCATTGCATTGATAGCAAAATCTCTTCTGTATAAATCTTTTCTTATTGAACTTAACTCAATTTGAGGAAGGGCTGCGGGGTATTCATAATATTCTCTTCTGGCAGTTGCTACATCTATTTTAAAACCATCTGTTAAAATAACTACTGCAGTACCAAACTTTTCGTAGCTTATAATTCTTCCCTTCAAATCTCTACTTAGCTCTCGAGCGAATTTTATTCCCTCGCCTTCAACCACAATATCGATATCATAATTTTCAATTCTTAAGAACAGGTCTCTTACAATGCCTCCTACCATAAAAACTGGATAATTTAGTCTATCACCTATCTCCCCAATTTTATTTAAAATATTTTGAATCCTTTCGGGGAATGTTTTCTTTATTAATTCTATCTGCTTTTTTCTCTCTATTTTACTATTAGTTTCGATATAGGTTGAAAATGATCTTTTTGGAATATTGCCTTCTCCATACAAGTTTCTGATCAAGTCAGTTCTGGTAACAATTCCAAGTAATTTATTTTCTTGATCAACAACTAAAATTCTTCCAATATCATGACTAATCATTAATTCTTGGATTTCAATTAAAGGGGTATTTAATTCTACGTGCACTATTTGATTAGACATATATTTACTTACCAATTCTTTTCCAAGTCCGTGTTGTTTTGCCTTATTTACTTCCTGCATGGTAATAATACCTTTTAGTTTTTCCGCTTCTACAACTGGTATCCCGTTATGTCCGTACCTTAATAATATTTTTTTCGTCTCTTCAATAGAAGTTGAAATATCAACGGTTTTAACCGGCGAAGACATGATATCTTTCGCAACAGTTCCCACCTTTACTTTTCTCTCCAGGATCTTAATAAGTTTTTTTTCTAGTTCTTCAATAGACAAATCTTTTACCACTGCCGAAGCTGCTTGAAAGTGACCTCCGCCTCCTAATTCCTTTAGAATTTCATCCACATCAACAGAATTTATTCTACTTCTTCCAACTACGTATATTCGGTCTAACATTTTTACTACAGTAAAAAAAACATCGCTATTTTCTATTTCTATTAACCTATGAGTGAGAAGTGCCAATCCTTCTACATAATTTTTTATTTCTGCTTTAGCCATATTAATACGTATTCCCTTGCAAAAGATTTCTTTAGAAGAAAGGAGTAATTGGTTTAATAATTTTTTTTGTGATAAATTTAAACCAATATTCATAAAATTTGCAATAACCTTTAATTTTATCCCCTTTTCAAACAAATAAGAAATAATGTTTACATCATCAATTGTAGTCGTTGAAAAAGTCAATGATCCGGTATCTTCATAAATTCCCAAAGCAAAGAGAGTTGCTTCAACAGGAGTAATTTCCAATTTCATCTCTTTCAATTTTTTTAAAATGATAGTAGTGGTTGCACCTACTTCCTCTATTACATTCAAATCCCCTTTAATGTCGTCTGAAGTGTCGGGGTGATGGTCATAGATATGAATTTCTAAATCTCTCTTTTTTAGTACATTAGCAAATGAACCGATACGTCTTTTTATCCTGGTGTCAACTATTATTAATTTAGTGATATCTACCATTTTTATTTTTTTAATAGGTGTTATCTCTATCAAATCTCCGTATAAAGAGATAAATTTTCTTACATTTCTCTCCACTGCACCAGTAAATACTAAAAGAGCGTCTTTATATATTTTTTTTGCAGCTACCATAGCAGCTAAAGAATCGAAATCAGTACTTTGATGACTAATGATTACTTCCAATGAATGACCTTCTTTTATATTTTTTATATAAAATTATAGCATAAA
>DASRME010000462.1:0-4304 GCA_035648095.1 Atribacterota bacterium
GTTCAGACTGCAATCGAGATGAAAGCAGTTGCCGAACCATATATTAGAAGAAGAGCTATTAGACATTTAGAAAAAAATAGAATAGTAATTTTAGCTGCTGGAACGGGGAATCCATACTTTACTACAGATACTGCTGCTGCCCTAAGAGCGATAGAACTTAATTCAGAAGCAATTCTTAAAGCGACAAAAGTTGATGGTATATATGAATCAGACCCACTTAAAAATTCAAAAGCAGTAAAATTTAAAAATTTAGGGTTTCTAGAATTTTTAAATAAAGGTTTAAAAGTAATGGACGCAACTTCTATTTCTTTGTGTATGGAAAACAATATTCCGGTAATAGTTTTTAATTTTAATACTATTGGAAATATTAGAAGAGTTGTATGCGGAGAAAAAATAGGAACAATAGTGAAGGGAGAATAAAAATGCTGCCTGATTTATTAGATGAAATAAAGTGTAGAATGGATAAAACAATTACAGCATTAAAAGATGAATTTTCTCACATAAGGACAGGAAGAGCTTCTTCCAACTTAGTAGATCGGATAAAAATATCCTATTATGGTACATTAACTCCTCTAAAACAAATAGCAAATATTTCTGTTCCCGAATCAAATTTAATAGTTATTCAACCTTGGGATAAAAATTGCCTTTCTGAAATTGAAAAGGCTATATGGAAATCTGATTTAGGATTAGCTCCATCTGTTGATGGTAATATCGTTCGACTTACCATACCACCACTAAATGAAGAAAGACGGAAAGAGTTAGTAAAAATGGTAAAAAAAGAAGCTGAAAATGGGAAAGTAGGCATAAGAAATATAAGAAGAGAAGCGAATGATTCAATAAAAAAAGATGAGAAAGAAGGCAATACCTCAGAAGATGAATCTAAAAAGTATCAAGATAAAATCCAAATATTAACTGATGAATATACAAAAAATATTGATAGATTATTGGAACTTAAAGAAAAAGATATTATGGAAGTATAATAAAATTTTTAATCATTAAAAAAAGAAAGGAGATCTTAAATGGCTTATAAAATTACAGATGAATGCATCAAATGCGGTATATGTGTTGATGAATGTCCTGCAGACGCAATTTCTGAAGGCGATGAAACTTATGTAATCGATAAAAATAAATGTACGGATTGTGGATCTTGTGCCGATGCTTGTCCAAATGAGGCAATCATAAAGGAATAATAAATATTAACCCCCTTCTCATTTTAATCTATATTATACTTTTTTGTATTAATATATTTTTAAGGGGGTTTTTTTATAGGTGATGAACATTAAAAATTGTAAAAGCAATAAAATTGAATTATTTGGTAAGGATAAATTACCTCAACACCTTGCTATAATAATGGATGGAAATGGCCGGTGGGCAAAGGAAAGGGGATTACCACGAAGTGCAGGGCATAAAGAAGGTGCAAAATCAGTCAGAAGAGTAATCACTAGCTGCTTAGATTTTAATATTCCCATATTAACGATTTATGCTTTTTCTACAGAAAATTGGAAACGCCCAAAACAAGAAATAGTATACCTACTAAAATTATTTGAAAGATTTTTGAGTAAAGAAAAAGCAAACTTAATTAAAAATAATATAAAAATAAATTTTATAGGAAGATTAAATAATCTGCCTGATTCACTTACCGAAAAAATGAAAGAGTTACATGAATCTACTATAAGTAATAATAAACTTATTTTAAATGTTGCTATTAACTATGGTGGAAGAGCTGAAATTGTTGATGCACTCAAATCTATAGCCTTAAAGATAAAGGAAAAAAAATTAAATATTGAAGAAATCAATGAAGATATTATTAGAGATAATCTATATACCCACAATCTTCCTGACCCCGATCTACTCATTAGAACAGCGGGCGAAATGAGAATTAGTAATTTTATGATATGGCAGATTGCTTACACAGAGCTATGGGTAACTCCTGTTTATTGGCCTGACTTCGACGAAAATAATTTAATAGAAGCAATAAGAAATTTCCAAAAAAGAGTGAGAAAATATGGAGGAAAAATATCATAATCTTTTACAGAGAACTGTAACAACTATTTTAGGCGTTTCCTTAGCTTTTTTAACCATATTTTGGAAAGGATTCCCTTTTTTTATCATTGTTGCAATAATAGCTTTGTTGGGGTTGAGGGAGTTATTTAGCATAGCTCGCAAACAAGGATATAAACCTTCATACATAATAGGCACTATACTAACCTTATATTTTATTTTTATATCAATTTGTGATGTTAACAGCTTGAATGACTTTACTGAAAATATAATCATTACTTTTTTTATTATCATATTTTTTATTATTCAACTATTTAAAAGGGATTATTCTAAAGTACTACCCGAAATATCCATTGCAATTTTTGGAAGTATTTATTTAGGATATTTGTTATCCTTCTTACTAAAAATAAAAGATTTGCCCAATGGAAATTATTATCTTATTTCTCTTTTAATTATTACCTGGAGTAATGATATTGGCGCTTATCTTGTTGGCACTAAATTTGGTAAAAATAGAATATCTCTCAAAATCAGTCCTAAAAAAACTATTGAAGGATCAGTTGCGGGGATTATATTTAGTATTATTGGCACATTTGCATTGAAAAAATGGTTAGGTTTACCTTTTAAGGAATTAATATTTCTTGGTTTGATTGTACCGATAATAGCCCAGCTTGGCGATTTATTTGAATCCGTATTAAAAAGAGGTTCGGGAGTTAAAGATTCAGGAACTTTAATCTCCGGTCAGGGGGGAATATTAGACTGTTTTGATAGTCTAATATTTACGGCTCCCGTATTTTATTATTATATAGTTTGGTCCATTTTATACTGATTAATGTTTATGAAAGAAAGAGATTAATTATGAGGAAAAAAATAGTTATATTAGGCTCAACGGGTTCGATAGGACAACAAACCTTAGAAGTGATACAAAAACATACAAATGAATTTGAAGTCGTAGGGCTAAGTGGTTGGGAAAATACTAGATTGCTTAAGGAACAGATACGTTTTTTTAAACCTAAAATAGTAGTAGTTAAGAATGGAGATGTCGCTAAGAGATTAAAAAGAGAGATAAATAACTTAAATAATGTAAAAATATTATGGGGTACTGATGGATTAATAGAGATATCAATCTTAGAAGAAGTCGATGTTACTGTAATTGCTATCACCGGTATAGCATCCCTTATACCCACTTTTGAAGCAGTGAAAAAAGGGAAGAAAGTCGCTTTGGCTAGCAAAGAGGCGATGGTAGTAGCCGGTGAATTATTAATAAAAGAAGCAAAATCAAGTAATGCAAAAATTATACCAATAGATAGTGAACACAGTGCAATTTTACAGTGCTTAAAGAATGAGCAAAAAGATTCTGTTGAAAAAATTATTTTAACCGCCTCTGGAGGGGCACTTTACAATTTTACCGAGACTGCTCTAAAAAATGTATCAGTTGAGGATGCGCTAAATCACCCCACCTGGAAAATGGGTAATAAGGTTACCATTGATTCAGCTACCTTAATGAATAAAGGGTTAGAAGTCATCGAAGCAAAGTGGTTTTTTAATATACCGGCCAATAAAATAGAAATCGTAATTCATCCCCAAAGTTATGTGCACTCAATGGTTCAATTTATAGATGGTACTATTATAGCTCAAATAGGTGAACATGACATGAAGATTCCAATCCAATACGCTTTATTTTATCCAAACAGGATGAGTAATAACTTTTCTCGTTTAGAATTAACCAAAATAGGTCAGCTAACTTTTAAAAAACCAAATTTTAACAAATTCCCTTGTATTAACCTTGCCTATCATGCCTTAGAGACTGGAGGAACAATGCCAGCAGTATTAAATGGTGCAAACGAAATTGCAGTTAATGCTTTTTTAAATAGCAAAATAAGCTTTTCCGCAATTCCTCAAATTATTCAAAATACGATGAAGGAGCACAAACCAAAATATAATCCCAATATTAATGATATCTTAGATGCTGACTATTGGGCCAGAGAGAGAGCTTTAAATTTTTGTATAACTAAAAACTGATTTATTTCACACGATACTGGATACTTGATACTATACGCTAAACGCTATATGCTAGTTTTTGTCACTAACGACTAATTTAATTTGGAGTAAAGATGTTAACTATAATTGCCTTTATATTTGTTTTCAGTATATTAATATTTTTTCATGAGTTCGGTCATTTTATTGCTGCTAAAGCATCTGGAGTAAGGGTATATAAATTTTCCTTTGGTTTCGGGCCAAGAGTGTTAGGATTTACAAAAAATCAAACGGAATATGTAATCTGCTTAATTCCTCTCGGTGGTTAC
>DASRME010000463.1:0-2218 GCA_035648095.1 Atribacterota bacterium
TCAGGCCATTCACCTGCGCAAAACCATCTATTTAGTTCCCTTAAGAGCACTGGCTGATGATAAATATAGGTATTTTAAAAATCTCTACAGTCATTGTGGAATAGATATAGTCATCTCTACCCGCGACCGTAGTGAAGATGATCATAATATCATCTCGGGAGATTATGATGTTGCGGTAATGGCCTATGAAAAATTTAATTACTTTTGTTTAATGTGTCCTCGTTTTTTAGACATCGTTTCTTTAGTCATCATCGATGAAATGCAGTTGATTAATGACTCAAAATGGGGTCCTCTGCTGGAAATCATGGTAAACCATATCGATAAAAAGAATAAAGATATTAAAATCATCGCCCTTTCAGCTTTTGTTGAAGGACAAGATGCTCTTGTAAGATGGTTTCCCGGACGAACTCTTATTTCCTATCAACGTCCGGTTACCTTGCGAAAAGGCATCGTAAGAGACGGTATCTTTAATTATATTACTTCCAAAAAGAAGAAAAAATGCAAGGAAGAAATATTTTTTAAGCCGGAGGCGGTTCGTGAAAATTGCTTTGAGGATTATTTGTTAGAGACAGTCAGGTATCTGCTAAAACAGGGAGAATCGGTTTTGATATTTTTTGCAACCTGTGTTGAAACGCAAAAGTGGGCTAAATGGCTGGCTTATCAATTAGAGAACCCTGCCGCATCTTGTGCATTAGAAGAGCTGGAGGAAATGGAAGAAACTTTATCCCGTGGTGAATTGAGAGAGACATTGGGAAAAGGGATTGCCCATTATAATCAGAACCTATCATGGGAAGAAAGGAATTTGATTGAGACTTATCAAAGGGAGGGGGAAATAAAGGTTATCTGTGCTACCAGCATCATGGCAATGGGTATCAATCTTCCTTTTAATAATGTGATTATTGCCCTGGATAAAATACACAATGATGAAGGAGATTACCCCCCTAATTATCGAACCAGCCTCACTTTTGCCACTATTGAAAATATGGCCGGAAGAGCCGGAATATTAGAGTTTGGAAGGGTCATTTTTTTGGCTCATTCTCTAGTCCTTCAGAATATTTACGAGAATTTTTATTTTAAATTTTTAGGAGATAATAATTGCAAACATAAGGCAAATAAGCAGTCAATAAATGTAGATAATGATTTACTTACTTATCTTTTAAGATTAGCGGTAAATATAAACCTTAATTATGATGATTTAAAGAGTCATGTAAAGAAAGAGAAATTTGTTTCCCTGAAAAGTCAGAGTAAGTTTGAAGATAATAATTTCCTTTCCGGTTACTGGCAGTTTGCTTTTAATAGGGCAAATATCCATAAAAGAATAGAAAAAGCTCTGAATATTTTAAAAGGAAACAGATTGGTTAGGATAAATAAAAATGGTGTTCTATCTCCCACCGATAGCGGTATTTTAATATCTGCCAAGAGAATCAAAGTAGAAACTTTTCTGTTTTTTAAATCCTGGTTGAGATATTGTAAAAAGGGAGAAATTAGTATTCTGGAGATTCTTTTCCTACTGTCTTTAAGCACGGATGGTAAAGCATTGCCTATCCCCTTTTCTCAAGCTATTAGAGATGATTATAAAAAAGAAATTAATCGATACGGATGCAAAAAAAGTTATTGGAATAAACTATTGCGTCTGATCTTTGAACAGGATGATGAAGATAAGAAACTTTTTCGGGATAATATTTTAATGAAGAAGGAGAATGAACAAATCACCTCTTTAGAAGATTATATCACTTTTAAGAAGACCCATTTACTATATGATTGGGTGGAGGGAAAAAAGAGTGTCAAGTTAATTGAACAGGAATATGGTCTTTACAGGGGTTGTATCTATAGATTAGGGGAAGGTTTTTCCTGGTTAGCCGATAGTCTAGCGGCGATAGCAGAAAGTGTTGACTGGGAGAAAAAATATAGTGGGGATTTGAATAAAATAAAGATGTTGTCCAACAGATTAGTAGAAGGAATACAGGAAGAAGGAGTAAATTTAGCCCTTCTATATATACCCGGACTAAGCCGACACCATATTAGAAGGTTGGTGGGAGCGGGATATAGGGATGAAAATTCTTTGAGGGATGCGAGTGAGGGTGAGTTGGGTAAATTGATTCCGAAAAGATTAGTTCAGAGAATTCTAAAAAGAATGAAAGAAAAAGATAGTCATCAAAAAACGGCAAAAGAAAAATGGATAGTGCAAGATGAGAAATTGAGGATTTTTAAGAAAGTG
>DASRME010000464.1:0-3393 GCA_035648095.1 Atribacterota bacterium
ATGACAACAGCATTGATACGAGAAAAAGAAGTAAGTAATGAAGACTATTCCACAGTATTCTACTACAATTTACTGCTGGCAATAGTGATGTATGCTTTGCTATTTATATCAGCAAATGCCATCAGTCTTTTTTTTAGAGAATCCTTGCTGGTGGTGATTATCCGCGTGGCTGGCCTAAACCTGATCATTGGCTCTTTTGGATTAATTCAAAGAACAATACTGGTGCGAAAGTTGGATTTCAAAACACAGACAAAAATTGAAGTGATTGCGTCGGTTTTATCAGGCGCTCTGGCGCTCTATTTTGCATATCATGGGTATGGTGTTTGGGCTCTTGTCATCAAGCTGTTATCCATGCAGATAATCACTTCATTCCTATTTATTGCGCACAACAGATGGATGCCTTTGTTGACATTCAACCTGAATTCTTTCAAAAAGTTGTTTGGCTTCGGATGGAAGATGTTGGTTACTGGGTTGTTAGCGACCACGTACCAGAATATTTACAATGTAATCATTGGAAGAGTCTACTCATCAACGCAACTTGGATACTATACTAAATCCTTACAATTAAGGAATTTGCCGGCATACTCAATCACGACATCCGTAGCAAAAGTGAGTTATCCGGTTTTATGCAAACTACAGGATGATCCCGATAGTTTTAGAGCTGGTTTCAAAAAAATTATTAAGAACTCAAGCTTTTTGACTTTCCCCATGATGATCGGCTTAGCTGTTGTGGCCGGTCCTCTGATTCAGGTGCTGTTTGGTGACAACTGGGTCCCCATGGTGCCGTATTTTCAGATATTATGTTTATCCGGAATGATTTACCCACATCATGCACTTAATTTAAGTATCTTGCAAGTGAAAGGAAGATCAGATTTATTTTTAGGGGTAGATATTGTTAACATATTCATAGGGCTAATCTCTATAGGAATTGTCGTTGCTTTAAATCTTGGCATCTACGGATTACTGTGGATAACGTTTATTAATAGTATAATGGCTCTTTTCGTAACTACGTATTATTCCAAAGAATTTATTTCGTATTCAACGAAAGAGCAAATCAGAGATATGTTACCTTTTGGCACCATATCAATTTTAATGGGAATAATTGTTTATATAAGTGGTCTGATGTTGCCTTTTCACAATGCAGTCAAACTGCCGTTACAGGTGGGCATTGGTGTGATTGCCTACATCGCGATAAATAAATTGGCGAGAATTGAAGAATTGAATACAGTGCACCAGACCACAAAAATAATTCTTCAAAAGGTGAAGATAAGAATAGCGGCGAAATAGAACCGCAGTTTTCTGTAAGGCCTGAATATGACAAATAGGGCCAAATTCAGATACAAAATATGAACGAGCCTACATGGATAAATGAAGCGGAAGGGGTGATGAGGTGTCGAATATGAAAAATAGGAAAATATAAAACATAAAGATTTAACTGAAGAGTAATTAGCTAAAAGCTAAAATAGGGGGGAGGGAATAGAGATGGAAAAAAAATATCATAAAAGTATATATTTACAAATAGCTTTGTTGATAGTTTTTTCTTTAATAGGCATATTCATGCAGATATATAAGAATGAGCTAGTAAATTTCTGTAATGGATTTGGTTGGGATGGTCAAGTATATGGGAATCTTACATTAAACTATTTTAATGAAATTTTTGAAAAGGGTGTAGATGGATATTATATACAGAGAATTTTACCAAGTAGTATAGTGTATGTTCTTATGTGTATTTTTAAAATTTCTTTTACAACTAATAATGTAATAATTTCATTTACTATCTATAACACTTTATTGATTTTGTGTGCATGTTATATTTGGGGGTTAATAGCTATTGAATTGAAATTATCAATTAAAGGTGTTTGGCTTGGATATATTGGCTTGTTCATTAATTTCCCTATTTTAAAACTGCCTTTCTATTATCCAGTTTTAACTGATATAACTACTCTTTTTCTAGGATTACTTATAATTTATTTTTATTTAAAAAATAATAATTTAGGTATCTTTATAACAATGGTTTTAGGGAGTTTTACTTGGGCAAGTTTTTTTATAATGAGTCTACCTCTTTTTATATTTAAGTTCAATAAAGGAAAGAAAGTAATTTTGAAGAAAAAATATAATATTTACATCACTATACTTGGCTGTATATTTTGGCTTGCTGGAGCATTGTTTTTTGTTGTTAGATATTCCAAAGGAAATCTTGGTGGTTTTTCTGGAGGTAATCATAGTATAATGGCAAATAGTTTTGAGACTTACAGCTTGCCTTTTGGTATTATTTTAACTGTTTTATTTCTCTACTATATTATGAAAAATATTCTAGATTATGAATATATATTTGATCTAAAACTTTTACTTAAGTCAGTTAATATAAAAAATCTTATTATAGCTATTGTCACGTTTTTATTAATTAGATTTTTTATTTATAGTTATATAAAAGTATTTAATGTAACAAGTACTTTTTCGTTTATAGGTGCAATAAGTACAGTATTTAATAGAGGTATTAGATTACCATTTATCTTTGGTATTAGTCTAGTAATTTATTACGGGCCAATTATGATAATAACTCTAATATTCTGGAAAACATTCTGTAGTAAAATTAATGAATATGGTTACGGATTATTATTGTATATTATAGCAGGTATAATTTTAAGTCTTAATAGTGAATCTAGATTTATAATAAATATATTTCCTGCGTTTGTAATATTTACTGTTATGGCTATTGATAAATTAGATTTTAGTAAATCCTATTATTATTTATTATTCTTTCTATCTGTTTTATATTCTAAAATATGGTTACGTATTAACGCAAGCCCAATTCCTTCACCTGATGTTTCAGACTTTGAAGGACTTACACAAACATCATGGCAAAGATATTTCATGAATTTCGGACCATGGATGTCGGATAAAATGTATCTTATACAGATGCCAATAGTAATAATAACATTTATAATGATATGGTTTTTAATAAGAAAATACTATCAGATCAAAGATTCTGATTTTTAATAAGTTGGGGGGGATTTAGGATGAAAGTAGTTATTCTTGCTGGTGGATTTGGAACAAGGCTTAGCGAAGAAACTGATATTACACCTAAGCCTATAGTAGAAATAGGTGGATATCCAATCATTCGGCATATTATGAAGATTTATTCTACTTATGGTTACAACGATTTTATTG
This sequence comes from Atribacterota bacterium, assembly GCA_035648095.1. Taxonomy (GTDB): domain Bacteria; phylum Atribacterota; class Phoenicimicrobiia; order Phoenicimicrobiales; family Phoenicimicrobiaceae; genus Sediminicultor. Next base: position 3,172 of record DASRME010000464.1, read on the forward strand.
TTTGTTTGGGTTATAAGGGTTATATGATTAAAAAATATTTTGCAAATTATTTCCTTCATATGAGTGATGTTACTTTTAATCTAAAAACAGGGGAAATGATTCTTCAACGCTCAAACTCGGAAGATTGGAAAGTAACTTTAATAGATACAGGTTTAAATACAATGACAGGTGGAAGAATAAAAAGAATTAAGAAATTCATTGGCAATAAAACTTTTATGTTAA
>DASRME010000465.1:0-6736 GCA_035648095.1 Atribacterota bacterium
TCCCCAATGAGTTTAAACTTAGAAAAGAGCATTCAAATTGCTTTGGAAAGTAATATAGGTTATAAAATAACCGAGTCAACGGTAGATGTAAGTCAGGCTCAGGTTAAAGAAGCCGAGGGAGCAAAAAAATTAAATATGAAATTACAAGGCGGCATCCTTCAGGCGAGTGAATCCCTTGATGAAGCAGATATGGCCGCAGGTGATTACAGCGCTCTTTTTGCTCTTAGCCCAATGGTTCCGATTATTTCTATAAGTGCAACAAAAATTATTTATAGTGGAGGTAAAATAGAATCACTCATTGATCAGGCAGAAGCCAATAAGCAAATTTCTTTGAATGACCTGGATAAAGAAAAACAGGAAATTATTTATAAAGTTACTGAAGCTTATTACCAGGTCCTGCAAACTGAAGGTATAAAAAGGGTAAGTACTCAGGCAGTCAAGCAGATGCAAGTTCACCTGGAGTCATCGGAAGCACTATTAAAAGAAGGAATGATTGCCCCGATAGACTTGAATCGAATTAAATCGCAGTTATCCAATCTCGAGCATAATCTAATCAAGGCAGAAAATGGTTATGAACTGACCATGTATAATATTAATTCTATTATGGGAATAGATTTAAATACCGAATTGGTATTGGAGAATAATTTATCCTACGAACCCTGCGAAATTAATCTGGAAGATGCTTTAATCCAGGCTGGAGAGAATCGACCCGAAATCATGAATATTGCCCAGCAAAGAAGAATTTTGGAAGAAATGGTTGATGTGGCTAAAAGCAATAAAAAGCCCCAGGTAATATTCAGCGCTGAGTCGGGAATCGCCGGCTGGCAGGCAATGATCGTAGCAGAATATTACCTCTTTGATGGTGGCGTTAACAAGGCCAAGATCGAACAGGCGGAGATAAAGCTTGCTCAGGTTGACCAAAGTGAAAAGCAAGTGCGGCAATTAATTGAATTTGAAGTGCGTTCTGCTTATTTGAATATGAAAGAAGCGGAAAAATTAATTAAGATAGCCGAAGAAGGCATACAAAATTCCCAGGAAAGCTTTCGCATTGCTCAGGTAAAATATAATGAAGGCATTGCAACAAATACAGAAGTGATTGATGCCCAAAGCACCCTTATTGAAGCTGAGACCAATTATTTAAATGCTCTTTATGATTACAATATCAATCGTGCTGCGCTGGTTAAAGCAACGGGAATAGGTGATTAAAAATTGAAAAATATATAAAAATAATCCCTTGATACTTTTTGATTTTTATTAGTTTGATGTAAGAATTTTTAGATGGTCATATTTGTTAATACATAAAAAGAATATTGGGTAGAGGAGAGAGGAAATATTTTATGAAAATTAAGAAAAGAACATTCTTTTTTATTTTTTTGTTTATCGTTATTATCGGTTTATTGGCCTTTCGAATTGTCAATAGATTGAATGAAAAACAGCAGGTAGAAGTTCAGAAATCACAAATAAAAGAGGAAATCATTATTCCGGTAAGAACTGCTCTGGTAGAAAAAGGAGAAGTTAATTCTTTTTTAAAGGTTACCGGTGTGGTAGAAGCGAATGAAACGGTAAGAATAACTTCTGAAATAATGGGACAGGCCAAAGAAGTCAAAGTAAAAGACGGTGAAGAGGTTAATAAGGGAGATATACTTATTACCCTCGATGATGAACAAATTAAAATTCAGGTGGCGCAAGCTCAGGCAACGCTGGATTCTATCCAGGCTTCTTCTGATAAAATAAAGGCCGGCGCACGGCCCCAGGAGATTAAGCAGGCAGAATCAGCCCTGCTTCAAGCCAAAATGAATCGGGATAGCGTAGAGGAAAATTATCTGAGAATGAAAAAACTTTTTTCCGAAAAGGCAATATCACAACAACAATACGAACAGGCTAAAAATCAATATGAGATTGCAGATGTGCAATATCAGTCAGCTCAGGAAAGCTATGGATTAGTCATAGAAGGAGCAGGGGAAGAAGATATAAAATCAGTTGAAGCTCAAGTAAGACAGACCAAAGCAGCTTTGGATATGGCAAAATATCAATTGAAAAATACGCAGATTACTGCTCCCATTAGCGGTAAAGTGACTTCCATTACCGTCAGTTCCGGTGAGATGGTTGCTCCTTCCGTTCCTTTATTGTCCATCATAGATGTAAGCAGGATATTTATTAAAGTGGGAATTTCAGAGAAAGATATTTCTAAAATAAAAGAAGGGCAAACGGTGAGTCTTGAAATTGATGCCTTTCCGGAAGAAAAATTCCGGGGAGAAGTTGTATCCAAAGGTGTGGCGGTCGATCAAATAAGTAAGACACTGGAAGTAAAAATTGAAATACTTCAACCGGAAGTAGATATTCCTGTGGGTGTTTTTGCCCGGGGAGATATTCTTGTAAAAACCAATCAGGATGTACTGATCATTCCTTCCAGTGCCTTGACCAGAAAACAGGATGGGATATATGTCTATGTGATTGAAGAGGGGATAGCCAGACAAAAAGAAGTTGTTTTAGGTATCATTCAGGGTGAGCGCATAGAGATTTTGGATGGGCTGTCAGAAGGAGAAGAAATTGTCGTTCTGGGTAATCAAGAGTTGCAAGATGGATTAAAAGTAGATGTGCTGAGCAAGGAGGAATAGAATTGAATTTACCTAATTTTTCGGTTAACCGACCGGTTACCATTTTAATGCTTTTTATCGGGTTAATTCTAATAGGCCTTATTTCATTTCAGAATTTAGGATTAGATTTATTGCCTGACTTATCCTTTCCCATGTCAGCTATTATGGTTTCCTATTCAGGAGTAGCTCCCCAGGAAATAGAAAATATGGTTACAATTCCCCTGGAAGAAGCAGTAGGTACTATCCAGGGTGTGAAAAATATTTCCTCCTACTCTCGGGAGGGAAGCTCTATTATTTTGATGGAATTTAACTGGAGCACAGATATGGATGTCATTGCTTTGAATATTCGGGAAAAGATTGACCAGATTAAAGGTCTTCTTCCTGATGGTGCCAGTGATCCGATGGTTATTAAATTTGATCCCTCAATGATGCCGATTTTAGTTTTGGGAATGGATTCGGAGGAAAAAGATTTACAAAAGTTACAAGGATATGCGGAAGATATCCTCAAACCCCGTCTGGAAAGATTGGAAGAGGTTACCAGCGTGTCGATTGATGGTGGCCTGGATAGAGAAATACTGGTTTCGATTGATAATGATACACTCCGTTCCAACCAGTTAAGTTTTAGTCAGGTGGCTGCTGCTTTGGCTGGAGAAAATGTTAATTTACCGGCAGGAACATTAAAGGAAGGCACCATTAATTTTCTTATCAGAACTTTAGGGAGATTTGAAAGCATTCAAGATATCGAAGAAATATTAATCTCTAATATTCGGGGAAACAAAATTTATTTAGGTGATATTGCTAAAGTTGAAGATACCTTTAAGGACAGAAATTCAATCACCTACGTCAACGGAAAACCCGGTATTATGGTGAGCATACAGAAAGAATCAGGTAAAAATACGGTTACTGTAGCAAAAAGGGTATTTAAAGAACTCGAGACGATTCAAAAATTGCTGCCTGAGGATATATCTATCACCCCGGTTTTTGATTCTTCCGAATTTATTAAACAAACCATATCACAAGTGGGATGGTCGGTTTTATACGGAGCGATTTTGGCAGTACTTGTTCTATTCTTTTTCCTGGGTAATTTAAGCAGTACTCTCATTATTGGCGTAGCAATACCTATTTCTTTGATTTTTACCTTTACTTTGTTTTATTTTTACAATTTAACCTTGAACATGATGACTCTGGGAGGTTTAGCCCTGGGAGTCGGTATGATGGTGGATAATTCCATTGTCGTTTTGGAAAATATATTCAGATATAGAGAATTAGGAACAGATATCAAAGAATCTGCTCGTTTGGGTGCAAGCGAGGTAAGTACGGCAATTTCAGCTTCCACCTTTACCACTATTGCGGTATTTTTGCCCATTGTATATATTCAGGGAATGGTCAAAGAATTATTTAGTTCTATGGGATTGACCATTACTTTTTCACTTTTAACCTCTTTATTGGTGGCTTTAACCCTTGTTCCCATGCTTTCTTCAAAAATTTTGCACCTTAAAGTGAAGGATAATAGCTCATCTGCTTCTAAAGAAAATTTGGTTCAAAGTTCTCTGGGTCAGGGGGGAAGAATTTTTAATTTTGTGAGAAATGAATACAGCAGATTGATAGGATGGTCTTTAAGACATCGGGGAATTGTATTTGTTCTGGCAGTGATTATTTTTGTCGGGTCGATCATGTTAATACCTTTTGTAGGAACAGAATTCATTCCATCGAGTGATCAGGGACAATTTAATATTAATATTACTTTACCTACCGGAACCAATCTGGATACTACCCGAGAAGTTGTGAGCGAAGTGGAAAAAATTGTTTCAAAAATACCGGAAATAAAAAGTATCTTAACTACCGCGGGAGCGGGTTCTGGCGGAATGGGATTTAGTACCGAAGGCGGCAACAGTGGTACCATTATGGTTAATCTGGTGCAACAGAATAAGAGAGATAGAAGCACGGCGCAGATTATTAACCAGTTAAGAGAAAAGATTGGTACTTACCCGGATGCCAAAATAAATTTTTCGGAACAAGGTTTTTCATTTTCTTCCAGTTCAGATTTAGAAGTTAAAATATCCGGTGATTCACTGGATGAATTGGAAAATATTGCTAATCGAATTTTAATATCAGTTGCAGAAGTAGAAGGAGTGTATGATCTGAAAAGTAGTGTAGAAGATGTACGTCCGGAATTACATGTGAATATTGACCGCGAAAAAACAAATCTCTACGGTTTAAATACTGCCCAGATTGCATCTACCGTTCATGATGCTCTTTTAGGTAGAGTTGCCAGTATTTATCAGGAAAAAGGAGAACAAATTGATATCCGGATCAGATTGGATGAGGAAGATAGAAACAGCATAGAGGAAGTAAAAAATCTTTTGATTAGTTCCAGTACTGGATTACAGATTCCTCTAAAGGAAATTGCAGAAGTAATAGTGGGTTTTGGACCCAAAGGGATCGACCGCCAAAATCAGCAGAGGATAGTGAACGTATCTGGAAGTATCAGTGGCCGCCTTTTGGGTAAAGTGATTCAGGATGCTCAGCGGAAATTGGATAAATTAGTATTGCCCGAGGGTTATCGCTATGAATTTGTTGGAGCACAACAACAAATGCAAGAATCATTTGCCAGTCTTGCCCTGGCATTAATCCTAGCCGTATTATTGGTTTATATGATTATGGCAGCTCAGTTTGAATCCCTAATGACGCCTTTAGCAGTCATGTTTTCTGTTCCTTTCTCTTTAATAGGGGTTATTTTGGCATTAATACTGGCGGGGAAAAGTTTGAATGTAATGTCCTATATCGGCATTATTATGCTGGTAGGGATTGTGGTCAATAACAGTATCGTTTTGCTTGATTATGTTAATCAGCTTCGCCAAAAGGGAATAGAAAGGAATGAAGCCATTATTTTGGGAGGGAAAACCCGTTTAAGACCTATTTTAATGACCATGTTAACCACAGTTCTTGCTCTGGTTCCAATGGCTTTAGGTATTGGAGAAGGTGCGGAACTTCGGGCACCGATGGCGATTACTATCATCGGAGGGTTAACTTCATCCACCTTTTTGTCTTTGATTATTGTTCCCATTTTTTATACTTTTTTGGATGATATAAGCCAAAAAGTAATCGGAAGAAGGAAAGTAAAAAACTAATAACAATAAATAGACACATCCCATTTTCTTCTGAATTCGATAGGGAATGGGCGCATATTTGTTGCCCTAAATGTAGCAAAGTCAATTCTATCATAAAATTTTGTAAAAAAATCTTTGACAAGAAGGACTGCCTTACTGTAAAATAAAATCACCTGCAATCGAATGCATAATTATAATGTTATTTTTATAATTATAAAATTTCACTCGAAAAATGTCTTCTTATTTTTATCACTACTTTGAATTTTTATTAATAAGTTCAGCAAGTAATTAATGAAAAAAATTAAACACAAATGCTCGAAAACTAGAAATTAAAATAAGTGATTCAATCAAAATAAATCAAAGAAAAGAATTTTATAGGATTTAAATTACGATGATGCAATCGTTCGCATTTAATATTTAAAATTATTCAGGTTAACACTAAAAATCAAAAAACTCCCTGTAGCCATACCCTAAAAAAAAGACTGTACTTTCAACGACAGGGAACTAACCAAAGGAGGCGAGACATAAGCATAAAATTTTTGCTAAATGTTTTTTAAAATTTGAAAATTTTTTAGGAGGTAAAAATGAAAAGTAATTTAAAAAATCGCTTAGCTTTCTTGTTTATATTTTTATGTTTAACTGTATTTCTTTCAGGTACGATTTTTGCGGCAGGTCAGGAAATTGATCTGCAGACAGCCAGTTGGGACGAGATAGTTGCTGCCGCTAAGGCGGAAGGGCAGGTAACGTTCTATGCCTGGTATTTCGCGGACTACTTTAAAGAAGCAGCTCAGGATTTTGAGAGTCAATACGGCGTTAAAGTCAATTTGATTGTCGGGGATCAGACAGCTAACTTCAATAAAGCCATATCGGAGAAGGATCGTGCCGTTGGCACTATCGACGTAATGATTGTCGGGGGACAGTGGGTGAAGACCACTATGGATCTGGATCTGTTCTATGGACCAATGAAAAACGTGATACCCGATGCAGACAAGCTGGCTCCGTCTATCTGGGAGGTTCAAGAGGGTGTGT
>DASRME010000466.1:0-4369 GCA_035648095.1 Atribacterota bacterium
CAAACTTTAGAAAAAATTTCCACAGATAATAAACAAGGGGAGTATTACCTAACTGATACGGTGAAGATATTATTAGAGGAAAGATTACCTGTAGGGAATATAATAGTAGAAGATTGTTCGGAAATTTTAGGAATAAATAACCGACTAGATCTTGCTGATGCCTCCAAACGAGTTTATCAAAAGACTCTTCAAGGCTTAATGCTGCGAGGAGTCACTATGGTTGATCCTAATAGTATTTTTATAGAACAGGGAGTCAAAATCGGTCAAGATAGTATTATTTATCCTTTCACTATTATTGAAAAGGATACTAAAATCGGAAGTGATTGTTTTATCGGACCTTACTCTCATTTAATCAATGCTGATATAGGAAAAGGAGTTAGAATTTGGGCTTCACTAATAGAGAGTAGTACCATCAAAGAAGGAGCGAGTATTGGCCCATATGCCCATTTACGACCCGGGACTGTTGTGGGAAAAGGTGCAAAAATAGGAAATTTTGTGGAATTAAAAAAAACTATTATAGACGAAGGCAGTAAGGCATCTCATTTAACCTATCTAGGAGATGCAATCATTGGTAAAGGGGTAAATATCGGAGCGGGGACTATCACCTGTAACTATGATGGGGAAAAAAAGAATAAAACTGTCATAGAAGATGGCGTTTTTATCGGAAGCAATAATTCTTTGGTGGCACCGGTAAAATTAGGGAAAGATTCTTATACTGGAGCTGGCTCGACTATCACTATGGATGTACCTGCAGGTAATTTAGCCATTGCCCGTTCCAGGCAAAATAATATTTCAGGATGGCAAAAGAAAAAGAGAAAAGATAAAAAATAAAATGATATAAAGGGAAATTTTAAAATATGGAGATGATAAAATTTTGATACTTTATAATAAAAGAGCATTAAAAATATTTGCTGGCAATTCCAATAAAGATTTGGCAGAAGAGATTTGTAAATATTTAAACATTCCTTTAGGACAAGCAGATGTTTCTAGATTTCCTGATAGCGAAATTAAAGTACAGATTGAAGAAAGCGTAAGGGGTGAGGATGTTTTTATCGTTCAATCTACTTGTCCACCTACCAATGAACATCTTATGGAATTATTAATTATGATAGATGCTTTAAGGAGGGCTTCAGCTGGAAGAATTACCGCGGTAATACCCTATTATGGTTATGCTCGACAGGAGAGAAAAACCAAACCTCGAGAGCCAATTACTGCGAAATTAGTGGCAAATTTATTGGTTTCTGCAGGAGTAAATAGGGTGCTTACAATGGATTTACACGCTGGACAAATCCAGGGATTTTTCGATATACCTGTAGACCAATTAGAAGCTGTAGATATATTATCGAAATATTTTAAAGAGAAGAATATAGAAAAGGTAGTGGTAGTTTCTCCTGATGTAGGGGGAACAGCAAGGGCAAGGGAATTTGCCGGGCGCATTAAAAAACCAATTGCTATTATTGATAAATATAGATCATCTTTTGACGATGTAGAGATAATGCATATAGTGGGAAAAGTGAAAGGTAAAACAGCTATTATCGTTGATGATATTATTGATACAGCCGGTTCGATAATAAAAGGAAGTCAGGCTTTATTAAATGCCGGGGCAGAAGGTATCTATATTTGTGCTACTCATCCCGTGTTTGCTGGTCCCGCCAAAGAAAGGTTAGAAAAATCTTTCCATGATGGCCTATTTAAGGAAATTGTGGTAACCAACACTATTCCCGTTGATAATGATAAGAATATACCTGGTATTAAGGTTTTGTCAGTAGCAGAGGTATTCGCTGAAGCCATTAACAGAATTCATAATAATTTATCAATAAGTACATTATTTAAATAAATAGGATTTAAACCAATTTACCAATTGGACAATTATTTCAACGAATTGATTGATTCTTGGCTGGTAAACTGGTAAACTGGGTAACTGAAGAAAACTTATGCTAATTTGCAGTTTGTATCTTTAATTGGTTAATTGGGCAATTGGTGAATTGGTGGATTATATAACGATATACGAAACATAAAAACGGAGGTTAATAGGATGAAAAAACCAAAATTAAAAGTGGAATTAAGAGATACTGTAGGGAAAGAAATTAATAAGAAATATAGAAGAGAGGGAATTGTCCCTGGAGTACTATATTCTCCTCACGATAAAGAAAATTTATTATTCAAGATTGGGGCAATCGATTTATCAAAAATATTATCCGCTAAGTCGCACGGACTTATAGATTTAGAGATAGATAATGGGAAGGAAAAAGTTAGCCGATTGGCGATAATTAAAGATGTTCAGTACAATTCGTTAAAAAAGCAGATAATTCATGTTGACTTTTACGGAGTAACTTTAAAAGAAAAATTAACTTTAGAAGTCGATATTGAATTGGTTGGTGCACCTGTCGGTTTAAAAGATGGAGGTATTCTGCAGGTTGAATTACGAAAAGTCGAAATAGAATGTTTACCATCTGATGTACCGGATAGTATAAAAGTCGACATTAGCAGTCTTAAGGTAGGTGATCATATTTCTGTCGGTGAGATGGTAGTTCCGGAGGGAGTTAAAGCATTAACTGAGCTAGATAGAATTGTTGTTGCAGTAGTTCCTCCCGCTAAGGTAGAAGAAGTAGTTGAAGAAGTCGAAGAAGTAGCAGAAGCAGAAACAAAAGCAGAAACAAAAGCAGAAACCCCTTCTTCTGCACCCAAAAAAGGATAGGATAATAAAAGGATAGTGGGCTTTATTGAAGATCGTAGTTGGTTTAGGTAATCCTGGTACGAAATATGAATTCACCAGGCATAATACAGGTTTTAGAATAGTTAATAATTTGGCTCTGAATATAGAAACAGAATTCAAGGAAGTAAAATCTTATTATTCTTTAATTTGCCGGGGGATGATAAATAATCATAAGATAATACTGGTAAAGCCTCAAACTTTTATGAATTTAAGCGGAAGAGCAGTAAGCAAAATAGTTTCTTATTATAAATCATCTCTTCGTGATTTATTAATAGTATATGATGACCTAAACTTAGAATTGGGTCAGCTAAGGATTCGCAAAGAAGGGAGTGCCGGTGGCCATAAAGGGATGGAGTCGATAATACAATATTTACATAGCGAAGATATCCCCCGTTTACGAATAGGAGTTGGCAACCCCTTAACTAATTTTAATTTCGATTGCGCGTCTTATGTGCTTTCTAATTTTAACCATGACGAAGAGGATAAAATAAAAGAAACAATAAAACTATCTACCGAGGCAATAAAGTCAGTAGTAGAAGATGGTTTTGAAAAAGCTATGAGAAAATACAATAGAAAATTAATTGAACCATAATTAGCAAAGTTTAAATAGTAGTAAAAAAATGAATGTAAAATAATGCTATAAAAAAGAGACATGTATTAGCATGTCTCTTTTTTATAGACAAACTAAGTACAATTGGATACAATATTAATAATAGAAGCTAAGGCGAATAACAAATTTTACCTTTCAGGTTAGGGAGAATAGAGATGACTGAATGGAGGAAAGACCCTATAATTGATAATTGGGTAATAGTGTCTACTGAGAGAGGCAGTAGACCCTTGGATTATAAAATAAAAACAGAGGGATACAAAAAAGACAGTTGCGTATTTTGTAAAGGGAATGAAGGTGAAACGCCCCCGGAAGTATTTGCTTTTCGGGAAAAAGGCACTACGGAAAATAAGCCGGGATGGAAAGTGAGGGTGGTTTCTAATAAATATCCTGCTTTAAAGATGGAAGAGAAGGGAATAATCCTGGAAGAAGCAGGAATGTTTAAAAAGATGGATGGTTTGGGAGTTCACGAAGTAATTATTGAAACTCCTCATCATCATAAAGATTTTGATAATTTAAGCATTGATAATATCGTTTTAATCTTAAAAACTTATCGGCAAAGATATTTGGATTTATTTAAAGATAAAAGAATAAAATATATTCTAATATTTAAAAATTACGGTATCGACGGAGGAGCATCTTTAGAACATCCTCATTCTCAGCTTATCGGTACTCCTATTATTCCCCAAAGGGTACAAGAAGAGTTAAGTGGTGGGAAAGAATATTTTGACCATAACGGAAGATGTATTTTCTGCGATTATATAAAACAGGAGATAGAATCTAAAGATAGGTTGATAAAAGAAACGAAAAAATATGTGGTCATTTCACCCTTTGCTGCAAGATTCCCCTTTGAAACCTGGATACTTCCAAAATATCATAATGCCTATTATGAGGAAACTAAGGATAATGATATTTTAAGTTTAGCCAGAATAATGAAAGAAACTCTATTTAAAATAAAGAAAAAATTAAATAATCCTGCTTATAATTTTGTCATTCATACAGCACCTTCTAAGGGATCTTCTATCAAAGAATGGCCGGATTTAGAT
>DASRME010000467.1:0-3886 GCA_035648095.1 Atribacterota bacterium
TCCGCATGCTTCTCGCCAGCCTGGCCAACTCTTCATTATCAGTCACTATAATTCCGCCTTCACCAGTCGTGATCTGTTTATTAGGATAGAAGGCAAATACTCCCACCTCTCCCAAACTTCCTGCCCTCTTACCCTTATACTCTGACCCCAAAGCCTCAGCAGAATCTTCAATCAATCTTAAATTATATTTCTTCACAATCTCTTTAAATTTATCCCAATCTGCTGGCTGTCCAAAGGCATCTACCACCAACAAAGCCTTTACCTTTTTCAGCTCTTCCCTACTCAAACTCTCCAACTTTTCCTCAACTTTATCAGCATCCAGATTTAAAGTATCTTTTTCAATATCTACAAACAAAGGCCTGCCCCTCTCAAATAGAATGCAATTACTCGATGCAATAAAACTAAAAGGAGTAGTAATAACCACATCGCCTTCTCCAATTCCCATTCCCCGAACAATCAAATGCAATGCGCTGGTTCCACTATTCACCGCCACCGCATATTTTGTCCCGGCAAACCTGCCCATCCTCTTCTCAAATTCCACCACCTTAGGACCAATACTTAAAAACCTGGTCTTCATCACCCCCACTACAGCTTCAATATCTTTTTCAATAATATCCGGACTGGATAATGGCACTTTCACTTTATCCATAATTTCTAACTCCTTTTCTGCCTTGTTTCTCTTAACTATTTACTCTTCCTATTATTTTCTCTAACGATTCCGAATCACATACATTATATACTTTTGCCTTTGGCAATATCTGTTTGATCAGTTTTTTTAATACATTACCAGGGCCAACTTCTATAAAATAATTAATTCCTTCTGAATTTATTCTTTTAATAATATCTACCCATTTTATAGGATGGGTTACCTGTTCTATTAAGGCATCTTTTATCTCTTCTTTAGTCTTTACATAATCAGCCGTTACATTACAAATCACCGGAATTTTTGGATCTTGTATATTCACACTCTCTATATAACCGGTTAAATTATCTTTTGCTTTTTTCATTAAAGAGGAGTGAAAAGGAGCACTTACTTTTAAGGGAACTATATTTATTTCTTCCTCTTCTTCTCCTAATATTAATAATTTCTCGATTACCTCATTCTTACCGGAAACCACAATCTGATATGGAGAATTATAATTAGCTATCTCTATGGTTCCAAATTTAGAAACCTTTTTAATTAATTCTTCTATCTTCTCTTTCTTAAAGCTGATAATTGCAGCCATAGAGCCAGTACCAAGAGGGGTAGCAGTTTGCATATACTGCCCTCTTTTTCTGACTAATTTAATTGCATCTTTAAATTCAATTGATGATGCAGCTACTAAAGCAGAATATTCTCCTAAACTATGTCCGGCTACTATATCAGGATTAATATTATTCTTTTGAAGCAGTTTATATAAAATTATGCTTATAGTTAACATTGCCGGTTGCGCATTTATAGTTTTAGTTAATTCTTTTTCCGGGCCCTCAAAACATAACTTTTTTAGATCAAATCCTTCATCTTTAAGTGCTATATTAGCCGCATCAAATAATTCATCAGCTTCCTTATAATTTTTTATTAAATCTTCCCCCATCCCGACTTCTTGCGAGCCTTGGCCAGGAAAAACAAAAGCAAGTTTTGACATATTTTTATTTTAAACTCTTTATAATTTTTAATTTATTAAATCATTAAATGGCTTTCCCAGGGACTCCAAAAACTATTTTATTCGCAGGTACGTCCCGCATAACTACTGAATTAGCACTTACTTTTGATTTATAACCCACTCTTTTTCCCGGTACTACTGTTGCGTGCAATCCCAAAAATACCTCATCCTCTAACAAGGCAAAACCAGCTATAGCAGTATATGAAGACAAAATACAATACTTCCCTATTCTTCCATCATGTCCACATGATGAATAAGCATTCATCATTACAAAATCATCTAATCGGACATTATCACTAACTAAACAAAACGGACAAATAACAACACCTTCTCCAATTTTTGCAGTATCCGCTACTATTGCTGTGGGATGAATTAAAGTAAGAAATTTTGCCCCTCTTTTTTTCATTTTTATAATTAAACGCTTTTTTATATCAATGTCGCCTATTGCAAAAAGAAATCTATCTTGATTTTCAATCTTATAATTGTCCAAATTTCCAACTACACCAACATCCATATTATAAATATCTAAAATTCTTGGATTATCATCAAGAAATCCTTTTATTTTATAATGATTAGTAGAAAATGATTTTTTTGCCCAAAGATAAACTTCTCGACCAAATCCACCGGCTCCTACAATTATAATATTATACTTAACATTTCTTCTTTCTTTGTTTTCTTGATAATTGTCTTTATCTTGCACTATATCCACCATCTACAACCAAATTAGTTCCTGTAATCCAACGAGAAGCATCGGATAACAAAAAGGTACAAGCGCTTGCAATATCTTCCGGTTTTCCTAAACCTAAATGATGCATTCCTAATATTGATTTTTTAGATTCTTCTGAAAGTTTTTGAAACATCTCATTTGACATCTCTGTTTCCACTACACCTGGAAGAATGCAATTAGCTCTAATATTTTTCTTTGCCAACTCTAAAGCCATTGCCCTTATTCCAGATATTAAAGCCCCCTTTGAGCTGCAATAAGCAATTTTCCCCGGCTGTCCTAAAATACCCATAACGGATGATATAAATACAAAACTCGCTCTCTCTTTGTTTATATATTTCTTCTTAGAAATAATCTTAGCCAATTCAAATCCTGCAATTACATTTACAGAAAACATTTTTTCATAATAAGAAGGTTGCATACTCCTTAACGGTAAGGTCATTTCTATTCCTGCAGAATGCACAAATCCGGATATTCTCCCTACTTTTTCTACAAAATATTTTACAACTTCTTCTAATTTATCATATTTAGTAATATCCTGAGAAATAATCAGATGATTTCCTTTATCTAATTTATTATAAGTTTCTTTAAGTCTTTCTTTGTTACGGGCAATTAAAATTATATTAGCTCCTAATTGGCTAAAGGTAATAGCACATTGCCTTCCAATTCCGGATGAGGCACCAGTTATTAATATGTTTTTATTTTCTAATGAAAAATGATTATTCATTTCATAACTCCCTTATTTTACAGAGATAAACATCTGAAAAATCTATTAACGCTGTTGCCCATGAAAGACCTACGCCAAAACCACAGAGAATTGCTCTTTTATTGTTACTCTTTTCTCTTAATTTCGATACTATTGTTAAAGGGATCGAGGCACAACTTGTATTCCCATATTTATCTAATGAATATGGAACTTTGTCTAACGAACATTTCAATTTTTTAGTTAAATAATCAGTAATAAATTTATTTGCCTGGTGGTAAACTATAAAATCAATATTTTTCATTTCTGTATTAGAGTATTTTAACAATTTTTTTATATCTTTTGGCACTTCTTGTATTGTAAAATTAAATATCTCAGCTCCATCCATAAATAATTGTTCATCATTTCTAATGTTTCCAGCTTCATGAATTTTCGGGATTAAAGTTTCACAGCTACTTGGATTTCTATAACCACCTGCCTTAATTTTAAGTGCATCACTTCGCCCACCATCAGAATTTAACGAAAAATAGGAATCTGCAAATTTATTATTTTTTTCAATCAATGTAGCTGTGCCACCATCTCCAAAGAGTAAAGATGTAGTTTTATCTTTAGGTGAAACAAATTTTGAAACTGTATCACCAACTAATAACAAAACTTTATTAATACTTTCTTGTAAAGAATATGCAAATGCAACAGATAAACCATATACATATCCTGAACATCCTAAATTAATATCAAAAGCAGCGGTTGATTTGGGTAATCCCAATCTGTCTTGTAATATAATTGCTGTAGAAGGTATTCTATAATCTGGTGTTT
>DASRME010000468.1:0-2754 GCA_035648095.1 Atribacterota bacterium
TCATAAACCATTATAGCCTTCAAGTTAAATCAGTATCGAGTATATAGTATCGAGTATATAGTTAAGAAAAAAACTGTTCAACTTATAAAGCAGTTCAGTTATTTTCTCTTTCCTCTTCTCTCTTTACTCGATACTCGATACTGGATACTAATTTGTTTTATTATTTCTTTTATCGATTATTTTATGGGCTAATAAAACATCCTCCTCTATTTGTTTCTTTAATAAATTTGGATGGCTAAAATATTTTTCATTTCTTATTTTTTGAAGTATATTTATACTAAGCATTTTTTTATAAATATTTTTATCAAAATTAATAATATGTACCTCTACGGTTAACTGTTTTTCTTCAAAGGTAGGTTTAACACCTATATTCATTAAACCGTAATATTTTTCATTAACAATTTTGACTTCCACCAGATATACTCCGTTTAAAGGAAGAACCTTATCCAACGGTGTCTCGATATTAGCTGTAGCAAAGTTTAATAATTTTCTTCCTCTTCCCTTTCCAGAAATTACTCTTCCTGAAATGACGATATTATGTCCCAATAATTTTCTTGCTTTTTCGATTTCTCCTAACCTGATATAATCTTTTATTATCGTACTGCTAATGATGGTATTGTCTATTATTATTGGTTCTAATATATTAGTTTTAAATTTGAAAGACTTTCCATATTTTCTTAAAATATCTGTATTTCCTTTGCCTTGAAAGCCAAATTTATAATTAAAACCAACAAAAAGTTCTTTTACTCGTAAACTATTGACTAGAATTTCGCTAATAAAATCAGCAGGTGACATTTTACTCATTATTTTATTAAATTTAATAATAAGAAAAACATCAACATCTAAGTCTCTAATTAGGTTTATTCGTTCCTCCAAAGTATTAATTAAAAAAACATTACTTTTTGGATAAATTATTTTATCAGGATGAGGATCAAAAGTAGCAACGATACTTACTCCATCATTCTTTTTGGCTTTATCAATAGTTAGCTTTATCAATTTTTGATGTCCTAAATGGACGCCATCAAAGACACCTAAGGCAATATAACGCTTCTTTTTAGATAATATTACATTTTTTGAATATTTTATAATTTCCATAATTAATTATTTAGAATCGAATTAGCAAATTTAATCATGTCTAAAAACCTTAACTGGTTTAAACAATATATCTTTCCCGTTTTCTTTAATTGAAACACCGATGGAAAGCAAATTACCTTCTATATCAAATATTTTAACAAATAAGTTATTTCTTGTTTTTAAAATGACTGGAATTTTAACAATTTGCTCACTTGATATAACCCCGCCGTTTAAAACGGTTTTGTTTGCTTCCCTTTTTACAGTTATTTTAATTAAATTTTTAAGAGCGGACTCCATGCTAATAAGATATTTCTTTCCTAAAGATTTATCTTTCCTTAATTCTTCTAAATTTAA
This sequence comes from Atribacterota bacterium, assembly GCA_035648095.1. GTDB lineage: Bacteria > Atribacterota > Phoenicimicrobiia > Phoenicimicrobiales > Phoenicimicrobiaceae > Sediminicultor. Next base: position 1,429 of record DASRME010000468.1, read on the forward strand.
TGAATCTTCAATACTAAAATGACCAATTTTTTTCCTTATCAAATTTGATAAGTGAGCACCACAACCTAGTTCATCTCCTATATCATTACACAATGTTCTAATATATGTGCCCTTTGAACAAATGACCTCAAATTTAATCATTGGATTAATATTCTGATTAAAATTTATTAAATCAAGTTGATATATTTTTACTTTTTTGGGATTTCTTTTTACTTCTATGCCTTTCCTGGCAAGATGATATAATCTTACTCCCTTATAATGGGTTGCAGAAAACATCGGAGGAACCTGGCTAATTGTACCTTTATATTTACTAAATATATCTTTTACAATTTTTTCATTAATATTATCTTTAACTTTTATTTTTCTAATAATCTTCCCTTCAGAATCTTGAGAGTCAGTACTTATACCTAAAATCATTTCACCCTGGTATTGTTTTTTCATACCTACTAAAAATTCAGCGATTTTTGTAGCTTGACCAACACATATTAATAAGACACCAGAAGCAGAGGGGTCTAATGTTCCCGTATGTCCCGCCTTGGAAATACCTAAAATATTTCCTACCTCTTTTACGGTTTGAAATGAACTCATTCCTTTTGGTTTAAATATATTTAAAATACCATTCATCAAAATTAAAGGCTGTCTTTCCTATTATTAAAATATTTATCCTTATTTTTATATCCAATATGTTTAATATCATTAAACAACTCGGAAAGAATATTTTCTTTTATTTCGTCCAACTTTCCCGAACATACACAACCAGCAGCATTTGGATGTCCACCGCCGTTAAATTTACCAGCAAATTTATTTACATCAAAATTACCTTTGGAGCGGAAACTAACCTTTATTTTATTATCTTTAGTTTCTCTAAATAAGGCTGATATCTCAACGTTATTTAAGGTTGTAGCGACATCAATTATTCCTTCTGTTTCCTCGTCCTTTGCTTTTGTGTCATCTAACATTTTTCTGGTTATGCTTAGCCATGAAACATGATTAGACTCATTTATTTCTAAATTTAAAAGCGCTTTTCCCAATAATTTTAATCCGGGAAAAGTATTCCTATTATAAACATTATTTGCAATCAAATTCGATTTTATTCCGCAGGAAGTTAAACGAGAAGCTACTTCAAATGTTTTTGAACTACTATTTGAATATCTAAATGAACCTGTGTCCGTTAATATAGCGGTAAATAAACAGGCGGCAATATCTTCATCTAATAAATCTATGTTTATAAATTTAATCAAGTCATAAATAATTTCTCCGACCGAAGAAGCTGAACAATCTACATAGTTTAAACTTCCGTATTTTTCATTGCTCTCATGATGATCG